>JAEWFB010000308.1 GCA_023389095.1 Actinomycetes bacterium | reverse complement strand
CACTACGGCCGCCCGTGGCCGATCGCCTACCGCGCCGGGGTGCCGGAACGACTCGCGACGCTCCGGATGCTCGGCCTGCGGGCCGTGCCGGCGCTCAGCTACGCGCACCGGCCGGGCATGGCGCAGTGGCTCAACGACTGGAGCGACGCGTTCGCGGCACGGGTGCCGGAGGTCGTGCACTGCGCCACGTTCTACCCCGAGCCCGGCGTCGGCGGCTACGTCGGCGAGGCCGTCACCGCCGGGGCGCGGCTGTTCAAGCTGCACGTGCAGGTCGGCGGGTTCTCGCCCGACGACGAACGGCTCGAACCGGCCTGGGCCGCGCTCGAGGAGGCGCAGGTGCCGGTCGTCGTGCACGCCGGGTCCGCGCCGATCCGTGGCCGGCACACGGGCCCCGGGGCCGTCGCGGCTGTGCTCGCCCGGCACCCCGACCTCGTGCTCGTCGTGGCCCATCTCGGGATGCCCGAGTACGACGCGTTCGCCGACCTCGCCGAGGCCCATCCGCACGTCCACCTCGACACGACGATGTGCGCCACCGACTTCACCGAGGCGTTCGCGCCGATGCCGCCGGGGTACCGCGACCGGCTCGCGGCCCTCGGTGACCGCGTCGTGCTCGGATCCGACTTCCCCAGCATCCCCTACCCGTACGCGCACCAGCTCGAGGCGCTCGCACGGCTGGGCCTCGGTGACGAGTGGATGCGAAAGGTGCTGTGGCGCAACGGGGCCCGGCTGCTCGGACTCGACCTCGAAACCGGTGAGCGGCTGGCGCCCTGACGCGTCAGGACTGGAGGCCGTCCCAGGACCACCGCGGCAGCGCCAGTCCGTCCGGAACGTCGTCGGGGGAGTGGTGGTACCGCGACATGGTCGTGGTCGTGGCCCAGGCGAAGTAGTCGTGCAGGGCCGTGCGCAGCCGGTCGTCGGTGAGCCCGACGTCGTCGAGGGCGGTGTCGAAGCAGGCGATGGCGCGGCGGTCCATGTCCTCGTGGGGACCGTTGCCGCTGTGCAGCCGCACCACGTACGACTCGTCGCCGTAGCGGTCGGTGTAGGCGGACGGGCCGCCGAGCGCCTCGGCCCAGTAGGCCGCGAGGCGCGGTGTGTGGTCGTCCTTGAAGCCATGGCTGAACGCGTGTGCCACGACCTCGTCGGCGAGGACCCGCTCGTGCCACGCGTGCGCGAGCCGCAGCAGCCCGTCCTCACCCCCGGCCGCCTCGTAGAGCGTCTCCATCGGCCCAGCATGGCAGCGACGGGCGCGCCGGTGGGGCGCAGCGCCTGCCGAGGATCCCGGGGTGGTCGTGGGGTGGTCCCGCGGCGGTCTCGCGGCGGGCTCGGGTCTCGTCAGGCGAGGCGCGCGGCGGCCTCGAGCACGGTCCAGGCCTGCAGCTGCGGCGCGAGCTCGAGCGCGTCGCCCGCGGGCAGGGCGGTCGCGGCCGCACGCGTCGGGTCGAGCGAGAACACCGTGACGCCCGGGCCGCGACCGCGCAGCGACGCAGGTGGCCCCGCGTGCCGGCCCTGGTCACGGCCGTCCCAGAGGGCGTCGGCCGTGTCGCGGACGAGGCGGGACGCGGTCGCCCGGGCCGACGCGTCGAGCTGGTCGGTGTCGGCGGCGAGCGCGAGGTACCGGGCGAGGATGCCGGTGAACAGCCCCCCGTCGCCGGCGCCGTGGGTCCGCAGGACGCGTCGGTCGCCCGGTGTGTCGACGATCCCCGGTGCGTCGACGACGCCGGACGCCTCGAGCACGCCGGATGCGTCGGGCAGCACGGCCGGGGTCGTCAGCCGGGCGTCGACGGCGGACACGAGCGCGGCCGCCCGCTCGAGGCTCTCGGGGTCGCCGACCGTGACGAGGGCCCCGAGCACGGTGCCCTGGTTGTAGCTCCACACGTCCGGCACGACCACCTCGGCCCCGTCGCGCAGCCGGATGCCGTCGGCGACGAGCCCCGTCTCGGGGGACCAGAGCCGGGCGTAGGTCCAGTCGAGGATGCGGCGGGCCGCGTCGAGGTCGCCCAGCCGGGCCAGGTGCAGGGCGGCGGGACCGCTCGCGGGCACGTTCTTGAAGTCCCGCTCCGTGCTCCAGAACAGGCCGCCGCCGGCGTCGTCGGTCAGGGCCGAGCGCAGCTCGGCCGTCAGTGTGCGCCGTGCCGACCGGAGCCGCCGGTGGCCGCGACGCCGTTCGAGCCCGCGGTGGAGGCGGCCGAGGCGCCCGGCGGCGAGGGCGAGCCAGGCCATGTCGTCGTAGAAGTCGTTGGTCCACCGGGCCCGGTTGCGCAGCCGGACGGTCGCGAGTACGCGGTCGGCGCGGGCGGCGGTCGCGGACGCCCCGGCGAGGTCGCCGGACCGGAGCCGGCGCAGTCCCGCGTCGACGACGGCGTCGAGGTGGTGGGCCTGCCACCAGTAGTGCCACGGGCCGCGCAGGCCCCCGAAGGAGGGATCGCGACGGCCGGACGGGGCCCGGACGCGCGCGAGGGTCGTGGCCGGCAGGGCCGCGAGGGGTCGGGCGAAGAGCAGCTCGACGGAGCGCTCGGCCTCGGCGGCGCGTGCCGCGGCCACGACCGGGTCCGTCCGCGGCTCGGTGGGCGGGTCGGTGCGCGGGTCGGTGGGCGGGTCGGGG
>JAEWFB010000279.1 GCA_023389095.1 Actinomycetes bacterium | reverse complement strand
CGTCCACGCGGTGATCACCATGAGGAGGTGGTCGTGCGGCTCGGCGCGCGGCGGTGTGTCGTAGCGGCCGCGGAGCTGGGTGCGGTGCAGCAGCCACAGCACGGCCACGGTGCCGGCCACGGCGACGACGGCCGGGGCCGCGAGGAGCCGGATGTAGCCCCACGTCGAAACGCCGAGCTCGGCGAACGGATGCAGGGACAGCAGGTTCGTCAGGTTCGACACCGGCAGCAGCAGCGAGGCGGTGTTGGCCAGCCAGAGGGTCGTCATCGCGAACGGCAGGGGCGGCGCGCCGACCTGCCGCGCCACGGTCACGGCCACCGGGGTGAGCAGCACGGCCGTCGTGTCGAGGCTGAGCACGACGGTGGAGACCACCGCGAGGACGACGACGAGCAGCCACAGCACCGCGACCCGGCCGCGGGCCAGTCGCGCGGCCCAGTGGGCGGCCTCGTCGAAGAGACCGGCCTGGTCGCAGAGCTCGGCGACGAGGGTGATGGCCACGAGGAAGACGAGGATCGGGGCCACCCGGTCGACGAGCTGCGCGAGGTCGAGCACGGCATCAGTCCTTCGCGGTGGCGGCCAGCTGCCACGCCTTGCCGGGGCGCTCGGGCGGGGTGAGGGTCACGGTGAAGCGTTCGGACAACGTGTCGGCGAGCGCCTCGGGCGTGCGGGGCGCCTCCCGACCGACGAGCTCGCGGGTGACGAGCCCTCGGGTGTGCTTGGCCATGTGCGACGCCCCGGGGACGGTGACCTGGACCGTGCGTCGGGCGACGTGGGCCGGCGGGCGCCACATGGCGGCGTACGTCGTGGAGCGGCAGTCGACGACGAGGCCGCGCTCGCCGGCGGCGCGCTCGAGGACGGGCGCGAGGTGCGGGCGCCACAACCGGTCGAGGACGCCGATGCCGGGGACGTTCGCGCAGACGTGGACGCGGTAGGCAGGGATGCGGTCGGTGAGCCGCAGTGCCCCGAAGAGCCCGGAGATGACGACGATGCTGCGGTTGGCGCGGCGCCGGGCACCGGCATCGAGGCTGGGCAGGTCGAGCGCCTTGTAGAGCACACCCGAGTACACGTCGGCGGCCACGCGGGCCGGGCCGGTCAGCAGGCGGGTGTTGCGCTCGACCTCGTCGAGCAGGTTCGGGCTGACGCCGAGCACCTCGGGCGCGCCCGGCTCCGCGCTGACGGCGGCGACGGCGCGCACGGCGTCCTCGCGCAGCGGCGTCAGCTCGGGGAAGGACAGGGAGCCGAGGTCGAGGGGGCGTCCTCGGCGGGCGGGGGTCTTGCCCTCGGACGGGGGCAGGAGGATGAGCACGGGGGCCAGCCTAGGCACTCCGAGGCGGTGGGGGCGCGCCCCTCCCACGGCGCGCCCCCGCGCACACCGGCGCGGACGGCGCTCGCGCGTCGACGCCGTCGCCGACGCGGCGTGCATAGGGTGGCGCCATGCCGTCGAGACACATCGTCTTCCGTTCGTCACCGACGCCGGGAGAGGTGGCCCAGGCACTGACCGCGCGCTTCGAGGCGATCCGTCGCGAGGCGCAGCTGCCCGATGCCTTCCCGCCCGACGTGCTCGCCGAGGCGGTGGCCGCGGCGGGGTCCGCCGAGCTGCCGGAGCGCGACGAGACGGCGGTCCCCTTCGTCACGATCGACCCGCCCTCCTCGATGGACCTCGACCAGGCCATGCACCTCGAACGCGCGGGCGACGGCTTCCGCGTGCGCTACGCCATCGCCGACGTGCCGGCGTTCGTCAGGGCCGGGGGAGCGGTCGACACCGAGGCGCGCCGCCGCGGCCAGACGGTCTACTGCCCGGACGAACGGGTGCTGTTGCACCCGAAGGAGCTGAGCGAGGGGGCCGCGAGCCTCCTGCCGGGACAGGTGCGTCCCGCGTTCGTCTGGGACATCACCCTCGACGCCGACGGTGAGGGCACCGCCGTCCAGGTCTTCCGGGCGATGGTGCGCAGCGTCCGGCGCTACGACTACGTCGAGGTGCAGCAGGCGGTCGACGCCGGCACCGCGGAGGAGCTCCTCGTCCTGCTGAAGGAGGTCGGGGAGAAGCGGATCGCCTTGGAGCGCAAACGCGGTGGGGCCTCGCTGCCGATGCCCGAGCAGGAGGTCGAGGAGGACGGCTCCGGCGGTTTCACGATCTCGTTCCGGCCCCTGCTGGCCTCCGAGGACTGGAACGCGCAGATCTCCCTGCTCACCGGCATGGGAGCCGCCGATCTCATGCTGCGAGGCCGGGTCGGCATCCTGCGCACCATGCCGACCCCCGACCCGCGCGACCTCGCTCGGTTCCGCCACCAGGCCGCGGCGGCCGGGGTGTCCTGGCCGCAGGGACTGGCCTACGGCGAGCTGCTGCGCACCCTCGACCGCTCCGACCCCAAGCACCTGGCGCTCATCCACGAGGCCACGACGCTGTTCCGCGGCGCCGGCTACACGCCGTTCGACGGCTCCGTGCCCGACCAGCCCCTGCACGCCGCGGTCGCGGGCGCGTACGCGCACGTGACGGCCCCGCTGCGCCGGCTCGTCGACCGGTTCGGGCTCGTCGTGTGCGAGGCGCTGTCGGCCGGCACCGAGGTGCCGGCGTGGGCCCGCGACGCGCTCGCGGCCCTGCCGGAGGTCATGGCGGTCTCGGACCGACGCGCGAGCCAGGTCGAGCGGGCCTGCACCGACGCCGTCGAGGCCGCCGAGCTGGCCGGTCGCGTCGGCGCCGAGCTCGACGCCGTCGTCGTCGACGCGAACGGCAAGGGCGTCGTCGTGCAGCTCATCGACCTCGCGATCGTCGCGAAGGCGACGGGCGACGCCAGGCCAGGTGACTCGGTCCGGGTCCGCGTCGAGACGGCCGACGTGTCGACCGGCGCCGTCGGGCTCACGCTCGTCTGACGCGCCTCGGAGGAGCGACCCGTCGGGCTGCGTCCTTCCGGTCGGCCGGCCGGCGCCAGGTGGGCGGGCCCGGCCGCCTCCGGCTGCGCCGGCAGCGGCGGCGTCAGCGGGTGGCCGGCGGGTTCACGGGGAGGGTGCCGGTCGACGGCGTCTGCTGGTCGGCACCGACCGGCGGGTTCGTCGTGCCCGTCGACGACGCGCCCGGCGTCGAGGTGCCCGTCGCGCTCCCGGTGCTCGTGGCGGTACCACCGGCACCCCCGGACACGGGTGCGTCGGTCGTGGCAGCCGGCGCGGGTGTCCCCGTGGTGGAGCGCGCCGGGGTCGGGGTCACGGCCCCGGCGCGCGATGCCTCGGAGCCGCCCGTCGTGCCCGATGCGCCGGCGCCGTTCGAACCCGACGGAGCCTCCACCACGGGCGCGGCGGCCGCGCTGCGGCCGATCGTCGTGCCGGTGACCTGGGCCCCGGTGGTCAGCTGGACGCCGAGGAGGACCACGGCCGCGACGGCGAAGAGGGCGCCGGTGGTCGCGAGCAGGCGCCGGGCGCCCGAGCGGTCGGGCACCCGCCACCACTCGGGGCGGCGTGACTCGACCGTGCCGCGGCTGTACGCGCGGGCGAGCACGACGGCCTCACGCGCGCGCGCCATCGAGTTCGTGTAGAGGTTCGCGGCGACCGCGGTGACGACCGAACCGATCGCCGCGCCGGTGATCGTGCCGAGCAGGCCGAGGCGCGACCCGAGGGCGGCGGCGGTGGCGGCGGCCATCGAACCGCCCACGATCTGGGTCAGCGAGAGGTCGAGCAGGCGCGAACGACGGCTGTCGTCGGGGCGCGGCATGAGGGGGAGCTCGGTCGTGGGGTCGGCGGCGAGCACCTGGGTGTCGTCGAGAGCGGAGCGGGCGGCGGGCGTGGGGGCGGTCTGGGTCATCGTCCTCAGGGCAGGTTCCGGTTGCGGGGCGGTCCACGTCCTCGTTGACGAGCAGGGACGTGCGCCGTCCCTCTCATGACGACGAGCGAGCGCCCGGGATCGTTGACGTCGGCCCCGGAGTGTGACTCGGGTCACAGCACGTGAGCCGGCCGGTCCGGGGCTGCGGTCCGGGCTCGCAAACCGGTGACGGCGACGGGTCTGCGGGCCTACGGTGAGAGGGTTCGGGCGAGGGGAGGAGCGTGGTGGACGTCTCGGTCTCGGCAGATGGTGGGAGCAGCCGCGTGCGGCTGGCGGGCGAGGTCGACACCTACACCGTGCCCGACGTGCGCGCCGCGTTCGACGCGCTGGACCTGGCCGCCGGCGACAGCGTGGTCGTCGACCTGCGCGAGGTCACCTTCCTCGACTCGTCGGGCCTCGGCGCCGTCATCGGGCTGTACCACCGGGCCCGTGCCGCCGGCGCGACCCTTCGGCTCGTGTGCGACGGGGTGTCCCTGCGCCTGGTCCGGCTGACGAGGATCGACCAGGTCATCGACGTCGACACCTCCCCGACGCCCGACGCGGCGCTCCACTGAGGGAACGGGCGGTCCGAGGCCGCCTCGAGGCGAGGCGAGGCGGGGCCGCCGTGCCCCCTAGGCCGACCGGCGTCCCGGGAGGTTGAGGTGCAGCCGCACCGTCGTGTGGGCGGGGGTCGACTCGATGTCGAGGCGGTCGGTCAGGCACTCGGCGATCCAGAGGCCGCGCCCGCTGACGGCCTGGTGGTCGGCCTCGCGGACGACGGGTTTCGAGCCGGAGCCGTCGGCGTCCTCCACCGTGAAGACGAGCGACCCCTCCACGGCGTCGATGCGCAGCAGGCCGTGACCGCCGCCGTGGACGATGCTGTTGACGGCGACCTCGTGCACCGCCATCTCGGCGTCGCCGACGCGATCCGGGACCCGGTCCACCGTGATGGTGCGTACGACCTCGCGGACCCGGCGCAGGTCGTCCGGGCCGAAGTCGAGGCGGGCGAGCTCGGTGTCGCCGTCCACCGTCGGCGTGGTCACCTGTCCATGGTGGCACTCCATGGGCGTTATGGGGGACGACGACGCGGCCAACTGCCAAGATGTGCCCATGAACGCGACGGAGCCGAGCGTCGGCGCAGGTGCGGGCGCCGTGGCCCCCCGGCTCGCCGCGCTCGCGCGCACGGTGGCCGACCTCGCGGCCGCGACGACCATGGAGGACGTTACCGAGATCGTCACCGAGCGTGCGTCGGCGGTCATCGGCGCCACGCGCGCGATGGTCGCGCTGCGCGACGGGCCCGACCGGCTGCGGACCGTCGCGACCCACGGGATGAGCCGCAGCCAGGCGCGGGCGTGGGCCGTCTTCGACCTCACTGAGCCGATGCCGATGACGGATGCCGTCCGGCTCGGCCGCACGGTCGTCGTCGAGAACCGCGACGACATGGTGACCCGGTACCCCGACGTCGAGGACGACGGGACCGAGCGCTCGAACATCACGCTGCCCCTCGTCTCGCCGGCGTCCGGTGAGGCGGTCGGCGCCCTCGCGTTCCGGTTCGACGGCCGGGTCGGGCCGCCCGACGCCGAGGAGCTCACCGTGCTCGGCGTGCTCGGGGACATGTGCGCGCAGACGATCCTGCGGCTGCAGGCCGAGGAGCAGAGCGCCGCCCGGGCCGCCCAGCTGGAGTTCCTCGCCGACGCCTCGCAGGCGCTGGCCGGCAGCCTCGACTACCGCGAGACCCTTCGTCAGGTCGCCTCGCTCGCGGTGCCGACGCATGCCGACTGGTGCTCGGTGCAGCTGATCGACGACGGGGTGCTTCGCACCCTGGCCGTCGCCCACGTCGACCCCGCCAAGGTGGCCCTCGCCAAGGAGCTCGAGACCCGCTGGCCGCCCGACCTCGACCGTCCCGGCGGCGTCACCGACGTCGTGCGCTCGGGCACGAGCCTGCTCGTCGAGGAGGTGACCGACGACATGCTCGTGGCGTCGGCGCGCGACGACGAGCACCTGCGGATCGCGCGCGAGCTCGGGCTGCGCAGCGCGATGTCGGTGCCGCTCATCGCCCGCGAGCGGGTGCTCGGAGTGCTGACGTTCGTCGCCGCCGAGTCGGGCCGCCGGTACACGTCCGAGGACATCGTCTTCGCCGAGGACCTCGCCCGGCGCGCCGGTCTCGCGATCGACAACGCCGACCTCTACTCCCAGACCCGGCGTACCGCCGCCGTGCTCCAGGCGACGCTGCTGCCGCAGGAGCTTCCCGACGTCGCGGGGTGGGGCTTCGGTGCGGTCTACCGCCAGTCCGGGCGCACCGACATCGGTGGCGACTACTACGACGTGGCGGCCCTGGAGGACCAGCGGCTCGTCGCCGTCGTCGGCGACGTCATGGGACGCGGCGTCGATGCAGCGCTCGGTGGCTCGCGGATGCGTTCGGCGGTGCGCGTGCTCGCCACCCAGCACCCCGAGCCCGACGCGCTCGCCCGCGCCGTCGACCGGCTCATGGCCGTCGAGGCCCCGACGCCGATGGCCTCCGCCGTGTACGTGCTCTTCGACCCGGCGACGGACACCCTGTCCATGACGGTCGCCGGGCACCCGCCGCCCCTGCTGATCCGCCAGGGGGAGGGCCGCTACGTCGAGGAGGACGGCTCGCCGCTGCACGGTCTCGGCACGGTGCCCCGCCCGGTCGTCAGCCTGCCCTTCGGCGTCGGCGACGTGCTGCTGCTCTACACCGACGGGCTCGTCGAGCGTCGGGGCGAGGGGATCGACATCGGCCTGGAGCGGTTGCGGGGCGTCGCCGAGCAGCGGTTCCGCGACATCGCCGTGGACGCCGACCTCGACGAGGTCCTCGACGCGCTCGTCGAGGACGTCACCGACCCCGACCGGCACGACGACGTCGCGCTCGTCGGTTTCCGACGCGTCGCCTGACGCCGTTCGCGAGTCGCTCGCGGGTCGCTCGCGGGTCGCTCGCGGGTCGGGCGCGCTTGTGCTGGTTGGGGCCCCACGCGTCCGTGCCCCTATGCTGGGGCGCGGATGAGTCGGCCAGGCGGTCGCGTCAGGGCTTCGGCCCTGCCGAGGAACGTCCGGGCTCCGAAGGGCAGGGTGGTGGCCAACAGCCACCCGGGGTGACCCGCGGGACAGTGCCACAGAGAAC
>JAEWFB010000259.1 GCA_023389095.1 Actinomycetes bacterium | reverse complement strand
GGACAGGGCCGACAGGGCGGACAGGCCGCGGCGGGTGGAACGGGCGGGGGGTCGGCGAGTGGTCACATGACAATGATTCTCAATGTGAGAATCATTGTCAAAAGCGGTCTCGTCAGGCGGTCTCGTCAGGCGGGCACGACGCGGACGACGGTGACCGCGACGGCCAGCAGCAGGACGGCCCCGCGCATGAGGCGCTCCGGCAGCGTCAGGCGCTCCCACGTCAGGAAGAGGAACCACGCGAGCACGAGCGCGACGAGCCCGAACGCGATGCCGCCCCAGGGGGCGGGGGCGAGCACCCCGACCACGAGGACGACGGCGAGCAGGCCGAGGGACACGGCGCGCGGGACACGGGCGAGGCGCTCGAGCAGCGGGTAGGACGCGTGCTCGACACGCGAGCGGAAACTCAGGGACACGCGTCGAGCCTAGGCGACCGCCGACGTGGTCCGGGACAGCCGGACGGCGGGCGGCGCCGCCGGCAGGAGCGGTGGAGAAAGCGGTGGCGCGCGCCCGATAGCCTGTCCCGCATGGCCAAGCAGACATCCACCGTGGACACCGTCGTCAGCCTCTGCAAGCGCAGGGGCTTCGTCTTCCCCAGCGGTGAGATCTACGGAGGTACCCGGTCTGCCTGGGACTACGGCCCCCTCGGCGTCGAGCTCAAGGAGAACATCCGCCGGCAGTGGTGGAAGTCGATGGTGACGAGCCGCGACGACGTCGTCGGCCTCGACTCCTCGATCATCCTGCCGCGCGAGACCTGGGTGGCCTCGGGGCACGTCGGCACGTTCACCGACCCGCTCGTCGAGTGCCTCAACTGCCACAAGCGCCGCCGCCAGGACCACCTGCAGGAGGCCTACGCCGAGAAGAAGGGCATCGCCGACCCCGACTCGGTCCCGATGACCGAGATCGTGTGCCCCGACTGCGGCACCAAGGGCCGCTGGACCGAGCCGCGCGACTTCCAGATGATGCTCAAGACCTTCCTCGGCGTCATCGAGGACGAGTCGGGCCTGCACTACCTGCGCCCCGAGACCGCCCAGGGCATCTTCGTCAACTTCCTCAACGTCATGCAGGCCTCGCGCAAGAAGCCGCCCTTCGGCATCGCGCAGACGGGCAAGAGCTTCCGCAACGAGATCACGCCGGGCAACTTCATCTTCCGCACCCGCGAGTTCGAGCAGATGGAGATGGAGTTCTTCGTCAAGCCGGGCGAGGACGAGCAGTGGCTGCAGTACTGGCTCGACGAGCGCACCCGCTGGTACACCGACCTCGGCATCAACCCCGACAACCTGCGCCACTTCGAGCACCCGGCCGACAAGCTGTCGCACTACTCGAAGCGCACCGTCGACATCGAGTACCGCTTCAACTTCGCCGGCTCGGAGTGGGGCGAGCTCGAGGGCATCGCCAACCGCACCGACTTCGACCTCGGCACGCACAGCAAGCACTCGGGCACCGACCTCGTCTACTTCGACCAGCAGACCGGGGAGCGGTACACGCCGTACGTCATCGAGCCGGCGGCCGGCCTGTCGCGCTCGCTCATGACCTTCCTCGTCGACGCCTACACCGAGGACGAGGCCCCCAACACCAAGGGCGGCGTCGACAAGCGCGTCGTGCTGCGCCTCGACCCGCGCCTCGCGCCGGTCAAGGCCGCGGTGCTCCCGCTGTCGCGCAACGCCGACCTCTCGCCGAAGGCCCGCGACCTCGCGGCGACGCTGCGCCGGCACTGGAACATCGACTTCGACGACGCCGGCGCGATCGGCAAGCGCTACCGCCGCAACGACGAGATCGGCACGCCGTTCTGCATCACGGTCGACTTCGACACCCTCGAGGACCAGGCCGTGACGATCCGCGAGCGTGACTCCATGGCGCAGGAGCGCGTCGCGCTCGACAAGGTCGAGGGCTGGCTCGCCCAGCGCCTCGTCGGCTGCTGACGGCAGCCGCACCGGCTCCCATGACACCGCCGCCCGCGACCCTCGCGGGCGGCGGCGTCGTGCGCGCTCGGGTGGCCCCCGCGCGCCCACGCGCGGGTGGATCCTGCCCCGTGACCACGGCGTCCGCATCCTGAGACGGCCGTC
Source organism: Actinomycetes bacterium (assembly GCA_023389095.1). Classification (GTDB taxonomy): domain Bacteria; phylum Actinomycetota; class Actinomycetes; order Actinomycetales; family Dermatophilaceae; genus Monashia. The sequence goes on along the minus strand of JAEWFB010000259.1, from coordinate 1,248 downwards.
CTGACCATGAAAGTGCTTTCCAGACCTCCTCTTGACCGAACCATCGACCAAGACGGGAACGCTCCTTGGCCCGGTCTGGGGGCGTGCTTCCTAGGTTTCTGGACGCCGGCCGGTGACCACGGCCGGGAGACCGACACCAGGAGAAGCTCACATGATCCGGACCCGTCTCTCCGCGCTCGCCGCCACCGCGGCGGTCGCGACCACCCTGACCGCCCTCCCCGCAGCAGCAACGACGCTCGCGGCCGACGCGCCGTCGCCGACGCCCGCCGCCTCGACCGACCCCGGCCTGTCCGTCGCCGAGATGTCGGCGCGATGGCTGGCGAAGGACCGTGGCATCACCCTGTCCGTCGCCCGTGACCGCGTCGCCGCCCAGGACGCCCAGGCGCGCACCGCCGCCGGCCTCGAGCGCTCGCTCGGGGCGCGGGCCGTCGGGTCGTTCATCGACGCCGGCACGGGCCGCCTCGTCGTCAACGTCGTCGATGCCCGTTCGGCGGCCGGCGTCCGCCAGGCCGGGGCGTCACCCCGGGTCGTCGACCGCTCGTCGGCCGACCTCGCGGCGGTCGAGCACGCCGCTCGCCAGCGGGCCGGCGCCGACGTCATCGCCTCCTGGGTCGACCCGGTGACGAACTCGGTGGTCGTCACCGTGCCCACGGCGCGGGTCGCAGACGTGCGCCACGACGTCGCCGGGCTCGACGGCGTCACCGTCGAGGGGACGACGGCGCGGACGACGACGCAGGCCAACGTCTACGGCGGGCAGCAGATCGAGTTCTCCGGCTACGTCTGCTCGCTCGGCTTCAACGCCACGCGCGCCGGGTCGCCCGTCTTCATCACCGCCGGCCACTGCGGCGAGGGCTACCAGACCTTCCGCAAGAACGGCGTCACCCTCGGCACGACGCAGGCCTACTCCTTCCCGGGCAACGACTACGCCTACTCGACCCTCACCTCGAGCTGGACCGGCGTCGGGGCCGTCGACCTCTACGACGGCGTCAACGCCCGACGCGTCACCGGGTACTCGAACGCGCCCGTCGGCACGGCGGTCTGCAAGTCCGGTCGCACGACGGGCTGGACGTGCGGGTCGGTCCAGGCCAAGAACGTCACGGTCAACTACAGCAACGGCGACGGCACCTACAGCACGGTCGGCGGCCTGACCAAGAGCAACACGTGCACCGAGGGCGGCGACTCCGGCGGCGCGTGGATGGCCAGCACGACGGCGCAGGGTGTCACGAGCGGCGGCGCGGGCTACGGCGC
>JAEWFB010000247.1 GCA_023389095.1 Actinomycetes bacterium | reverse complement strand
GCGTCATCGGGCGCCTCGACACCGTCGCCGCGCACCTGCCCCGCCCGGGCGAGCGCGTCGCGACGATCGGCTGCGGCACCTCGTGGTTCATGGGCCAGGCCTACGCCGGCCGGCGCGAGGACCTCGGCCAGGGCGTCACCGATGCGTTCGCCGCGTCCGAGCACCACCTCGCCCGCGGCTACGACCGCGTCGTCATCATCAGCCGCTCCGGCACGACGACCGAGGTCATCGAGGTCGTCGAGGGGCTGCGGGCCGCCGGCACCCCGCACGTGTCGATCGTGGCCACCGCCGGCACGCCCGTGGCCGAGCGTTCCGACGCCACGATCCTGCTCGACGACGTCGACGAGCAGTCCGTCGTGCAGACCCGGTTCGCCACGACGACGCTCGCACTGCTGCGCGCGTCGCTCGGGGAGGACCTCACCGACGCCATCGCCCAGGCGCGCGCCGTGCTCGCCGAGGACCAGTCCGATGCCGTCGGTGCCCTCGCCCTCGCCGAGCAGGTCACCTTCCTCGGCCGTGGCTGGACCAACGGGATCGCCGCCGAGGCCGCCCTCAAGCTGCGCGAGTCGGCGCAGTTCTGGTCCGAGTCCTACCCGGCCATGGAGTACCGGCACGGCCCGGTCAGCATCGCCGCCCCCGGCCGGGCCGTGTGGGCCTTCGGCTCGGTGCCGGACGGGCTGGCCGACGAGGTGCGCGGCACCGGCGCCCACTTCGAGCACCGCGACGTCGACGCCCTCGCCGACCTCGTGCGCCTCCACCGCCTCTGCCTCGCCAAGGCCGACGCGGCGGGCCTCGACCCCGACACCCCCCGCAACCTCACCCGCAGCATCGTCCTGTCCTGACCATCGAGAGGGCGATCCACCCCCCTCCTCTGAATCGAGAGAACAGTCCGTAAGCCGCCCACGCGTACGGGCTGTTCTCTCGATTGGGTGGACGCCGCCGATCTCCCCTGAGTGACTCACCCCTCAATCGAGAGAACAATCCGTAACGCCGCTCAGGCGTTACGGACTGTTCTCTCGATCGGTGACCAGGCGGGGTCAGCGGAGGGCGAGGAGCTGCATGAGGCGGGCGGCCTCGTCGGCGACGGCGTCGCGGGCCGCGCCGAGGTACTTCCTCGTGTCGACGGTCGGGGACGCGTCGAGCCGGGCGGTCATCGCGCGCGTGAACACCTGGTTGAGGTGCGTGGCGACGTTGACCTTCGTCATGCCGGCCTTCACCGCTTCGACGAGGCCGTCGTCGGGCACACCCGACGAGCCGTGCAGCACGAGGGGCACTGGCACCGAGTCACGCAGTGCCGCAATGAGACCGGTGTCGAGCTCGGCGGTTCGGTCGGTCATCGCGTGACTGCTGCCGACGGCCACGGCCAGCGCGTCGACACCGGTGTCGGCGACGAATCGGGCGGCGTCGGCCGGGTCGGTGCGCACGCCCGGGGCGTGGACGCCGTCCTTGCCGCCGACCTCGCCGAGCTCGGCCTCGACCCCGATGCCGGCCGCGTGGCACACCGCCACGACGCGGGCGGTCTCGGCGCGGTTGGCCTCGTCGGACAGCTTCGAGCCGTCGTACATGACCGACGTGAGCCCGAGGCGCACGGCCTCGGCGACGAGGGTCGTGTCCTCCGCGTGGTCGAGGTGCACGACCACAGGCTGGGTGCACGCGTCGGCGATCGTCAGCGTCGCCAGGGCGATCGGCGCGAGCGAGCCGTGGTAGCGGACGCAGTTCTCCGAGATCTGCATGACGACGGGCAGCCCGACGCGGTCGGCCGCCGTGGCGTACGCCTCGGCGTGCTCGAGCTGGATGACGTTGAAGGCCGCGACGGCGCGGCCCTCGGCGCGGGCGCCCGCGAGGACGCTCGCGAGGTCGCTGCGGCTCATGCGCGGCTCTCCTCGATCTCGGTGGACTGGAGCAGGCGCTCGACGTCGTCGGGGTCGACGACGCCGGCGACGGGCTGGAGGACGGCCGCGGCCGACCACGCGACGGCGCGCCGCAGGACCTCGGCCCACGTGTCGGCACCTTCTGGCAGGCCGGACGCGTCACGGAGGTCGACGGCGAGCGACGCGGTCATCGCGTCGCCGGCGCCGGTCGGGTTGCCGCGCAGCGGATCTCGCAGGCGCGCGTGCAGCGATGCGTCGGGCGCGAGCAGCTCGAGACCGGCGGCGCCGTCGGTGACGATCGCCGCGCCGGCGCCGCGGCCGACGAGCAGGCGGGCAAGCTCGCGAGCGGACGTGCCGACGTCGACCCCGAGCGCGGCGACGGCCTCGGTGCGGTTCGGCTTGACGAGCGTCGGGCTCGCGAAGAGGGCCGCGGCCAGCGCCGGGCCGCCGCAGTCGACGACGGTGTGCAGGCCACGGCGTGCGGCCTCGGTGACGACGTGCGAGACGAGATCCTCGGGCGCCTCGGCCGGCAGGCTGCCCGACACCGCCAGCACCTCGGCCTGGTCGGAGAGGGCCGCCAGCGCCTCGGCCACGCGGGTCCACACGCCGGCCGGCTGCGGCTTGCCGGCCTCGTTGAAGAGCGTCGTGCGACCGTCGGCCTCGACCACGGCGATGGATCGCCTGGTGGCAGAAGGTGACTCGACGAGGCGATGGCTGATGCCACGCTCGGTGAGGTCGGCCGCCCAGGCA
>JAEWFB010000190.1 GCA_023389095.1 Actinomycetes bacterium | reverse complement strand
CCCGGCTGCACCATCCCCGCCGCCCGCTGCGACCTCGACCACGACACCCCCTGGCCCCACGGACCCACCGACCCCACCAACCTCACCAGCAAACACCGCCAACACCACAACACCCGCACCCACGGCCACTGGACCGCCACCCGCGACCACCACGCCCGCGTCCACTGGCGCACCACCACCGGCCGCCGCTACACCACCCACCCCAAGGACTGGCTCGAAGACCACCGACCGGCTCCCCCACCACCACCCCGCACACCAGCACCCCGCCGCTACGACGACGAGCCTCCCCCGTTCTGAACCCGGCGCTGACAGCCGGACCCAGCACCCGCGTCACCGCGCCGGAGTTCGCCGGTCGCCGGACGGGCATCAGCCTGAGTAGTCGTCAGCCCCAGTAGTCGTCGATGGGCTCGTCCGCGTCGTCCCGGGCCGAGCTGCCGCGTCGCTCGGTGACGGTGAACCGCCCGCGGTAGAAGAGCATCGGCCGGCCGGCCTCGCCGTCCTCGAGGCCGCGGACGCGGCCGATGACGACGTCGTGGTCACCGGCGACGTGCACCTGCTCGACGGTGCAGTGGATGCGCACGATCGCGCCGGGGATGCTCGGGCCGCCGTGCTCGGACGCCGACCACTCGAGCCCATCGAAGCGTCGTCCCGCGGTGGACCCGAAGCGGGCGACGACCTCACGCTGGTCGTGCTCGAGCACGTTGACCGTGAACCGCCCCTGGGCGCGCATCCGCGGCCAGGACCGGCCGCGGTGGTCGGCGCAGAAGAGGACGAGCGGCGGGCGCAGCGACACCGACGCGAACGACTGGCACGCGAACCCGACGGGCTCACCGTCGCCGTCGTAGCCGGAGATGATCGTGACGCCCGTCGCGAAGTGGCCGAGCGCGTGGCGCAGGTGCTCCGGCGACGGCTCGACGGGAGTCGGGTCGGCCTCGGGCGTCGGCACGTCGGTCACGGCAGCTGACCTCCACCCGGCTCCCGGGCCTCGCCGAAGGCCTGCACGAGTGCCGCGAGGCGCGAGGCCTCCCGGCCGGCCACCTCCCCGTCGGCCTTCTGGATCGCCATGACGGCCACCGTGTCACCGTCCTCGAGGTCGAGGCTGACCCACGGCTCGCCCCCGCCGAACTGGACGCCGACGACCTCGGCCCACTCGAGGGTTCGTGTGAGGACGAGGTTGCGCACGACCAGCCCGTCGCGGCTCGGGACGGCGACGATCGAGGCGTAGCGCCACGCCACGACGGCGAGCACGATGCCGATACCGAAGAACATGACCCGGTCCCCGACGCCCCAGCGTCCGTCGGTCTGCGTCGGCATGAGCACGGCGATGGCGCCGAACAGGGCGAGCGAACCCCACACCACCCCGAGCGCCACGGCGCGCCCGCGGCGCGGACGGAACGGCGCGAGCGCATCCCCCTGGCGGGGCGCGGCAGCCGGGACCGGGTCGCCGTTCACAGCCGGCACGCCGCGATGTCGGTGACGAGGATGGCCCGAGCACCGAGGTCGTACAGCTCGTCCATGAGCCGGTTGCGTCCGACGCGAGGCACCATGGCGCGCACGGCGACCCACGCGTCGTCCTGCATCGGCGAGACGGTCGGCGACTCCAGGCCCGGGGTCAGCTCGCAGGCCCGGTCGACGAGCTCCTTCGGGCAGTCGTAGTCGAGCATGACGTAGGTGCGGGCCGTGATGACGCCGGCGATGCGCCGCTGGAGCACCTCGATGGCCTGGGCCTCTCCCGGGCGGTCGCCCCGGATCAGCACGGCCTCCGAGCGCAGGATCGGCTCGCCGAAGACCTCGAGTCCCTGCTGGCGCAGGGTGGTTCCGGTCTCGACGACGTCGGCGATGCAGTCGGCGACGCCGAGCGTGATCGCCGTCTCGACGGCGCCGTCGAGGCGCACGACCTCGGCCGACAGCCCGCGGGCGGCGAGGTCGGCGCGGACGAGGCCGGCGTAGGAGGTCGCGACGCGCTTGCCGGCGATCTCCTCGACGCAGCCGACCTGACCCGGCTTTCCGGCGTACCGGAACGTCGAGGCCCCGAAGCCCAGCGTCATGACCTCGACCGCGTCCGAGCCGGAGTCGAGCAGCAGGTCGCGGCCTGTGACGCCCGCGTCGACGGTGCCCGAGCCGACGTACACGGCGATGTCACGCGGACGGAGGTAGAAGAACTCGACGTCGTTGTCGTGGTCGGTGACGACGAGCTCCTTGGCGTCACGACGCGTCCGGTAGCCCGCCTCGCGGAGCAGGTCGACGGTCGCCTCGGACAGGGAGCCCTTGTTGGGCACGGCGATGCGGAGCATGGGTGGTCCTCGGGGTCCTCGAAGTCGGTGTGACGGTGGGGTGCCCGCGCCTCAGAGGTGCGCGTAGACGTCGTCGAGCGTGATGCCCTTGGCGAGCATGAGGACCTGGAGATGGTAGAGCAGCTGGCTGATCTCCTCGGCGGCCTCGTCGGTGGTCTGGTACTCCGCGGCCATCCAGACCTCGGCGGCCTCCTCGACGATCTTCTTGCCGATGGCGTGGACGCCGGCGTCGAGGGCCGCGACGGTGCCCGAGCCCTCGGGCCGCGTCGCCGCCTTGTCGGCCAGCTCGGCATACAGCTGTTCGAAGCTCTTCACGAGACGCAAGCGTACGGGGGCGCGGCACGGGGCCCCGACCCCGCTCACTCCGTGGCGGTCCGGCTCGCCGGCACGACGTGCGCGCCGCCATGGCCGGCGCCGGGGGGCGACACCCGGGCGAGGGCAACGACCGTGGCGACCGCAGCGGTCGCGGCCTCGTGCCCCTTGTCCTCGGCCGAGCCGGTCAGCCCGGCCCGGTCGAGGGCCTGCTGCTCGTCGTCGCAGGTGAGGACACCGAACCCGACCGGCGTGCCGGTGCGGACCGCGACGTCGGTCAGCCCGGCCGTCGCCGCCTGGCAGACGTACTCGTAGTGCGGCGTGCCGCCGCGGATGACGACGCCGAGCGCCACCAGGGCGTCGTACCAGTCGGCGAGCCGGGCGCAGGCGACCGGCAGCTCGAAGGTGCCCGGCACCCGGACGACGTCGACGTGCTCGACGCCGGCCTCGGCGAGGCCCCGGCGGGCACCGTCGAGCAGTCCGTCCATGACCGTCTCGTGCCAGCTCGCGGCGACGACGGCGACGCGGAGGCCGCGGCCGTCGGTCCGGATCGTGGGGGCGCCGTGCTTCATGCCGTCTCCTGTCCGTGCTGGGCGTCACCGGTCGGGATGTCGTGACCGAGTCGCTCGCGCTTGGTGATGAGGTACTGCTCGTTGTCCTGCCCGACGGGGCCGTGGAGCCGCTCGACCGCCACGACATCCAGCCCGAGGCCGCGCAGCGCCTGCACCTTCTTCGGGTTGTTCGTCAGCAGCACGACGCTCTCGACCCCGAGGTCGTGGAGCATCGCCGCCCCGGCCGCGTACTCGCGGGCGTCGACGGGCAGGCCCAGTGCCGTCTGCGCGTCGACGGTGTCGGCGCCGCGGTCCTGCTGGGCGTAGGCCCGCAGCTTGTCGACGAGCCCGACGCCGCGACCCTCGTGACCGCCGAGGTAGACGACGACGCCGCCCTCGGCACCGACCCGCGCCAGCGACGCCTGCAGCTGGGGTCCGCAGTCACACCGCAGCGAGCCGAAGGCGTCGCCGGTGAGGCACTCGGAGTGCAGCCGCGTCACCACCGGTCCGGCGCCGGAGAGGCCGTGCAGGCCCCGGGGGCTGACGAGCGCGACGTGCTCGTCGCCGGTCAGGGTGTCGCGGTAGCCGTGCGCGGTGAAGGTGCCGTGGACGGTCGGGATGCGGGTCGTCGCGAGGCGCTCGACGCGGTCGTGGCGCTGCCGGTGCTCGACGAGCTGCTCGATGGTGACCACCGGCAGCCCGTACTCGCGCCCGAGGTCGACGACGGCCTCGAAGCGCATCATCCGGCCGTCGTCGTGGACGAGCTCGCCGATGATGCCGACAGGCTCGAGGCCGGCGAGGCGCGTCAGGTCGACGGCCGCCTCGGTGTGGCCCGGTCGGGTCAGGACGCCACCGTCCCTGGCCCGCAGGGGCAGGATGTGACCGGGACGGATGAGGTCGCCGGGCCCCGACGCGGGGTCGGCCAGCACCTGGGCGGTGCGGAGCCGGTCGGCCGCGCTGATGCCGGTGGTGACGCCCGACGCGGCATCGACCGACACCGTGTACGCGGTGCGGAGCGGGTCGCGGTTGTCGGCCACCATGAGGGGCAGGTCGAGGCGGTCGGCGACGGCCGCGGGCACCGGGGCGCACAGGTAGCCCGACGAGTGGCGGATCGTCCAGGCCATCCAGTCCTCGGTGGCCGTGGCGGCGGCGAGCACGAGGTCTCCCTCGTTCTCGCGGCCCTCGTCGTCGAGGACGAGGACGGGACGACCCGCACGCAGGGCGTCGAGCGCGTCCTCCACGGTCGACAGCCCGCTCATGACGTGACCTCCTGCGACTGGTCCTGCCGATCCTGCCGGTGCTCGAGGAGGCGCTCCACGTACTTGGCGATGACATCGACCTCGAGGTTGACGGGGTCCCCGACGCCCTTGTGCCCCAACGTCGTCAGGGCCAGCGTCGTCGGGATGAGGGACACCGTGAAGGTGTCCTCGGTGACCGACGCGACGGTGAGGGAGACGCCGTCGACGGTGATCGAGCCCTTCTCGACGACGTACCCGGCGAGGTCGCCCGGCAGAGTCAGCTCGACCGTCTCCCACCGGTCGCCCGGGGTGCGGGCGGTGACGGTCGCCGTGCCGTCGACGTGCCCCTGCACGACGTGGCCGCCGAAGCGTCCGTCCGCCCGCATGGCCCGTTCGAGGTTGACCCGGTCGCCGGGGCGCAGGGCGCCGAGCGAGCTGCGCCGCAGCGTCTCGGCCATGACGTCGACGGTGAAGCCCTCGGCGTCGTGCTCGACGACGGTGAGGCAGACGCCGTTGACGGCGATCGAGGCGCCGTGCACCGCGTCGGTCACGACGAGCGGGCCGGTGATGTGCAGCACGGCGGAGTCGGCGCCGTGGTCGAGCGCGGCGACCGTGCCGAGCTCCTCGACGATTCCGGTGAACATGGGCTACTCCTTCGTGGTGGCGTGGATGCGCACGTCGCCGTCGACGAGCGTCACGTCCGCGGTGTGCAGGCGGAGGATGTCGGCGACCGTGCCGATGCCGAGATCGGCCACGGCCTGGGGACCGGCCCCGAGGAGGGCCGGGGCGAGGTAGGCGTACACGTCGTCCACGAACCCGGCGCCGAGGAACGCCGCGGCGAGGGTGGGGCCGCCTTCGAGCCACACGTCGCGGATCCCCCTGTCCCACAAGCGCTCCAACGCCTCCTTGGGGTCGCGGGTGCGCAGGTGCAGGACGTCCCCGGGACCGCCGTGGACGGCTGCGGACGTCGGCACGTCGCGCAGACCCATGACGACGCGCAGGGGCTGGTGCGGGCTGTCGTCACCCGACGCGTCGCGCACCGTGAGGCGCGGGTCGTCGGCCAGGAGCGTCCCCGTGCCGACGAGGACGGCGTCGCGGGTGGCGCGCAGCCGGTGCACGTCGGCCCGTGCCCCCGGCCCGGTGATCCACCGGCTCGACCCGTCGACCGCGGCGCTGCGCCCGTCGAGGGTCGCGGCGAACTTCCAGGTCACGAGCGGTCGCCCGAGCGCGACGGTCCGGGCCCATCGGGCGTTCAGCATCGCGGCCTCGTCGGCGAGCACGCCGCCGATGACGTCGACGCCCGCCGCGTGCAGCTGCTCGGCGCCGCCCGCGGCGTCGGGGTTCGGGTCGCTCTGGGCGAAGACGACCCGGGCCACTCCCGCGTCGACGAGGGCGCCGGCGCACGGGCCGGTGCGGCCGTGGTGCGCGCACGGCTCGAGCGTGACGTACGCCGTCGTCCCCGCGGCACGCTCCCCCGCGTCGGCCAGGGCGACGGCCTCGGCGTGCGGGGTGCCCGCGCCGTGGTGGTAGCCCTCGCCGGCGACGGTGCCGTCGGCGGCGACGAGCACGCAGCCGACGCGCGGGTTGGGGTCGGGCCACGGTCCCGATGCGGCGAGGTGGAGGGCTCGTCGCATCCAGGCCGAGGCGGCCGTGTCGCCCACGTCGGGCCCCGTCAGCCGGCCCGGACGGCGGTCAGGTCGGGTTCGACGTCGACCCGGTCGCTGGCGCGCGTGACCTTGACCCACTGGAGGAAGCCGTAGACGACGAACAGCCCGTAGAAGATGTAGAGCACGGACGTGGGCACGTAGCCGGTGGCGAACCCGAGCGGCACCCCGACGAGGTCGACGGCGATCCACGCCAGCCAGAACTCGTTCCAGCCGCGGGCCATCGCGTAGGTCGCGACGATGGAGCCGACGAAGATCCACGCGTCGCACCAGAAGTACCACCACTGCGGTGTCCAGAACGGGTTCGGGGCGGCCTCGGAGAGGGTCTTGAACAGCTGCGCCGCGATGACGGTGCCGACGAGCCAGAACGCGACGGACACCGTGCGCTCGCGGCCGGTGGCCCAGCGGGGCGTGATGGCCACGCCCGACGCGTCACCGGCGTGGCTGAGCCGGCGCACCTGGCTCCAGCGCCACCACCCGTAGACGCTCGTGACGATGAAGAAGATCTGCCGGCCGGCCTGGCCGAAGAGCGGGATGCGCTGGTCGGCGCCGAAGAGGGCGCCGGTGTAGACGAAGAAGAGCAGGATGTTCGCGACGATCCCGACGGGCCAGGCCCAGACGAGGCGCTTCATCCCGAGATAGGCGGACGCGACGCCGATGAGGACGCCGATGAGCTCGGTCCAGTGCAACTGGTAGGGACCGATCGGGATGGCGGCGTCGAGCACCTGCTGGAACAGGTTCTGCGAGGCGGCCGCGGCTGCGAGTGTGACCATGTGGTGTTCGTCCTCGGAGGTTCGTGGTGTGCATCGGACGAACTCCGGGGAACTCCACAGGTCGGGTCGGGCTGGCGCTGGAGGCGCGGACCCCACGGGTGCGCGCACACCGGCCGTCGACGGCCTGTCTCGTGCTGCCTCCCATCCGGACTTTCACCGTCGGTCCTGGAATCCCACCAGGTCAACCGGCCGCTGGATGCGGTCGGGTCGCGGACTGTAACCGCCGGCTCGGAATTACACCGACCCCGGAGCACGTGTCTCCCAGTATGCACCCGGCCCGAGCGAGGCCGCACCCGGCGTCCAGGTGACGCCCGCCACGGCGCGGCTCAGTGGCGGTGGCGTTCGGCGAGAGAGCGCAGCTGCTCGACGGCGGCGGCCGCGTCCTCGGCGCCGTAGACGGCCGAGCCGGCCACGAAGACGTCGGCGCCCGCCTCGGCGCACTGCTCGATGGTGTCGGCGCTGACGCCGCCGTCGACTTGGACCCAGATCTCGCCGCCGTGCCGGCGGACGGCCTTGCGCACCTGGGCGACCTTGGGCATCTGCTCGGCCATGAACGACTGCCCGCCGAAGCCGGGCTCGACGGTCATGACGAGGACCATGTCGAGCTCGGGCAGCAGGTCCTCGTAGGGCGCGAAGGGCGTGCCGGGCTTGATCGCCATCGACGCCCGGGCGCCCGCCGCCCGCAGGGTGCGCGCCAGCGTCCGGGGGTCGCGCGCCGCCTCGACGTGGAAGGTCACCGACTGGCAGCCGGCCTCGGCGTAGGACGGCGCCCAGCGGTCGGGGTCATCGATCATGAGGTGGGCGTCGATCGGGATCGGGCTCACCGCGAGCAGCGCCTCGACGACGGGCAGCCCGAGCGTCAGGTTCGGCACGAAGTGCGCGTCCATGACGTCGACGTGGGCCCAGTCGGCGCCGCTGATGCGGCTCAGCTCGGACTCGAGGTTGGCGAAGTCGGCGGACAGGATGCTCGGGGAGATCTGCACGCGCACAGCCTAGGGGCGGGCGGGCACCCGCCCGCCGTCAGCCGACACAGAGGCAGAAGGGGTGCCCGGCCGGGTCGAGGAAGACGCGGAAGCTCGTGCCCGGCTGGTGCTCGTGCCGCGTCGCGCCCAGCGCCAGGACCTCGGGCTCGGCCGCGTCGAGGTCGTCGACGACGACGTCGAGGTGCATCTGCTGAGGCGCCTGCTGCCCGGGCCACTCCGGCGCCCGGAAGTCCGCGACCTGCTGGAAGCAGATGCAGTTGCCGTTCTCGGCGCGGATCTCCGCCCACCCGTCCGAGGCATCGACCTTCCAGTCGAGGAGCGTCCCGTAGAAGGTGGCGAGGGCCGCGGCGTCGGGGCAGTCGATGACGAAGCTGGGGTACTGGGCGATGGCCATGCGCCGGACCCTAACGGGCCTTCCGGACAGTCGACGTCCGGAAGGCTCAGCGGCGGCGCAGGAGCGCGAGGAACATCGCGTCGGTGCCGTGGACGTGGGGCCACAGCTGCACGTACGGACCGTCGCCCAGACCCGCCAGCACGTTCCCCGACGCGTCGCGGAACAGGGAGCGTGCATCCACGACCTCGACGTCGTCGCGCTTCTTCAGCACGTCCGCGACGACGAACCGGGTCTCGTTGAGGTGCGGGCTGCACGTGGCGTAGGCGATGAGCCCGCCCGCCGCCGTGGCCTCGATCGCCGATGCCAGCAGCTCGCGCTGCAGGCCCGCGAGGGCCGCGACGTCGCCGGGGGTGCGGCGCCAGCGGGCCTCCGGTCGACGCCGCAGCGCACCGAGACCGGTGCACGGGGCGTCCACGAGCACCCGGCTGTACCGCCCGGGCTCGTCGGTGCCCACGTCGCGACCGTCGCCGGTGCGCACCTCGACCGTCGTTCCCGCCGCGGCTGCGGCGACCCGCGCCGCCTCCAGCGTCTGGCGCACCAGGTCGGTCCGGTGCTCGCTGACCTCGTTGGCCACGAACGGGATCCGGCGCTGGACGGCGAGGGCCGCGAGCAGACCGGCCTTGCCGCCCGGCCCGGCGCAGAGGTCGAGCCAGCGTTCGTGCGCGGCGGCCTCGCCGGTGACGTCCGCCGCGGCGAGCGCCAGCGCCAGCAGCTGCGAGCCTTCGTCCTGCACCGCGGCGCGCCCCTCGCGCACTGCCGCGACGGCGCCGGGGTCGCCCTCGGGCAGGACGGCCCCGACCGGGCTCGTCGGCGACACCTCGGCGCCGGCGTCGACGAGCTCGTCGACGCTCGAGAGCCCGGGGCGAGCCACGAGGGAGACGCGCGGTGGGGCGTTGTCGGCCGCGAGCAGCGCCGTGAGCGGCTCGTCGACGTCGGAGGCGGTCGCTGTGCCGTGGCCGATGAGGGCGGCCCGCAGTGCCTTGACGACCCACGCCGGGTGCGAGGTGCGGACCGCCAGGGCCTCGAGCGGGTCGGCGGTGCGCTCGGTCACGACCTGCAGCCACGTGTCGAGGTCGCGCTCGCTAATGCGGCGCATGACCGCGTTGACGAAGCCGGCCGCGCCGGCGCCGTTGACCTGACGCGCGAGGGCGACGGTCTCGTCGACGGCGGCGTGGGTGGGCACCCGCATGCCGAGCAGCTGGTGCGCCCCGAGGCGCAGCGTGTCGAGCACCCGGGGGTCGATCCGGTCGACCGGGCGGTCGGCCGCGACGGACGCGACGGCGTCGTAGAGGCCACGCAGGCGCGTCGCGCCGTACACGAGCTCGGTGGCGAAACCGGCGTCGCGACCGCTGATCCGCTTCTCGCGCAAGTGCTTCGGCAGGGCGAGGTTGGCGTAGGCGCCCTGGGCGACGTCGCGCATCACGGTGTAGGCGGCCAGGCGGGCCGGGTCGGTGCGCCGGGCGCGCTCCGACGGACGCTGCGACGACCGGTGCTGGGCCGAACGGTTGCGCGCCGGTGGGCGCTGGCGGCCGGTGCGACTCGACCGGTCGGGGCCGCCCTGGCCGGAGGCCTGGTCACCCTGGTCACTCACCGCCGAGCACCTCCCCCGCCTCGATGCGCGTGCCGCGGGCCCAGTCGGCCGCCGGCATCGGCTTCTTGCCGTGGGCCTGGACGGTGCCGAGCCCGACCGGGACGGTGCCCGTGCCGACGAAGACGGCGCGTTTGGTGACGAGCAGCTGCCCCGGGGCGAGGGTGCCGTGGCCCGGGATCTCGTCGGGCGCCGGGAGGCTGACGGGCGCCACCTTGAACCGCTCGCCGCGGAAGGTCGTCCACGCACCCGGGGCCGGCGTGCAGCCACGCACGAGGCGGTCGACGGCGACGGCAGGGTTGGACCACGTGATGCAGGCGTCGTCGACCTCGATCTTCGGTGCGAGCGAAACCCCTTCTGCCGCTTGGGGAACGGCGACGAGGTCGCCGCTCTCGATGCCGTCGAGGGTGGCGACGAGCAGCCCGGCGCCAGCGGACGCGAGCCGGTCGAGGAGGTCACCGGCGGTGTCGCGGGCCCGGATCGTCTCGGTCATGACGCCGTAGACGGGGCCCGTGTCGAGGCCCTTCTCGATGAGGAAGGTGGACGCGCCGGTGACCTCGTCGCCGGCCATGACGGCGTGCTGCACTGGGGCGGCCCCGCGCCAGGCGGGCAGCAGCGAGAAGTGCAGGTTGACCCACCCGTGCCGCGGGATGTCGAGGGCGACCGGCGGGATGAGGTTGCCGTAGGCCACGACGGGGCACGCGTCGGGCGCCAGCGCGCGCAACGCGTCGAGGAACTCGGGGTCGCGCACGCGCTCCGGCGTCAGCACCGGAACCCCCAGCTCCTCGGCCCGGCGGCGGACCGGCGAGGCCTCGAGTCGTCGGCCCCGCCCGGCCGGTGCGTCGGGACGCGTGAGCACCCCGACGAGCTCGTGGCCGGACGCCGCGACGGCGTCGAGGCTCGGCAGGGCCACCTCGGGCGTGCCGGCGAAGACGACCCTCACAGCGCCCTCACAGGGCCCGGCCGAACGTCGAGTGGGGGCTGATGCGGACCTCCGGCGGGTGGTCGGCGAACCACTCGGCCTCCCGGATCGCCCGCATGGCCTCCTTGCGCGCGTCCGGGTCGAGCCGGTCGACGAAGAGGATGCCGTCGAGGTGGTCGGTCTCGTGCTGCACGGCCCGGGCGAGCAGCTCGGTGCCCTCGAGGACGACGGGGTCCCCCCACATGTTCTGCCCCTTGGCGACGACCGACAGGGCCCGCTTCGTGTCGAACGCGAGGCCCGGGATCGACAGGCATCCCTCAGGACCGTCCTGCTCCTCCTCGGAGAGGTCGAGGACCGGGTTGACGAGGTGCCCGAGGACGCCGTCGACGTAGTAGGTGAAGACGCGCAGCCCGACGCCGAGCTGCGGCGCGGCGAGGCCGGCCCCTGGCGCATCCATCATCGTGTCCTCGAGGTCCTTGACGAGGAACCGCAGCTCCTTGTCGAAGTCGACGACCTCGGCGGCGCGGCTGCGCAGCACGGGATCGCCGAAGAGGCGGATGTCCTTGATCGACACGGATGCGGGTCCTTCGGTCGGGTCCGGGCGGGCAGGGCCGAGTCTAGGCCCGCGGCGCCGTCGACCCGCCGAGGGCACGAATGCCCCGAAACCCTGACGAAGACGGGCGAATGGGTGCACCGTAGGTCTGCCACTCCTCGTGCCCTCCGGCAGCCGGCCGGAGGACGCCGCACCCCGGAGGAACGTT
>JAEWFB010000138.1 GCA_023389095.1 Actinomycetes bacterium | reverse complement strand
TACCAGCCGACGCCCGAGCTGCTCGACGCCGCGCAGGAGCAGGGGCCGCTCGCCGGGCTCGTCCTCGCCTCACCCGCCAACCCGACCGGCACGATGGTCGACCGGGCCGAGCTCGCGGCGGTCAGCGCCTGGTGCGCCGCCCACGGGGTGCGCCTCGTGAGCGACGAGATCTACCACGGTGTCACCTACCCCGAGCCGGGCGCCGAGGACCCGCGTGGGGTGTGCGCGTGGGAGCTGGACGACTCGGCGGTCGTCGTGTCCTCGTTCAGCAAGTACTGGGGCATGACCGGCTGGCGCCTCGGCTGGCTGCTCCTGCCCGCCGACCTCGCCCGCCCCGTCGACGCGCTCGCCGGCAACGTCGCCCTGTGTCCTCCGGCGCCGGCCCAGTACGCGGCGGTGTCGGCGTTCGCGAAGGAGTCCTACGCCGAGTGCGACGAGGCCGTCGCCGAGTTCGCGCGCACCCGGAAGCTGTTGCTGGACAATGCGGCCCGCCTCGGCTGGGGAGAGGCTGCGCCCCCCGACGGCGCCTTCTACTACTGGGCCGGGATCGGCCCGCAGCTCGAGCGGTGGGGCGGGTCGCGGGCCTATGCCTCGGCCCTGCTCGAGGAGGCCGGCGTCGCCATCACGCCCGGGGTCGACTTCGACGACCGTGCCGGCGAGCGATCGGTCCGCCTCAGCTTCGCCGCGGGCAGCACGGCCGTCGGCGAGGCGATCGACCGGATCGCCGCCTTCCACGCCCGCTGACCTCACACCCGGGCGGCCTGAGGCGTCTACCGGGTGTGAGCAGCCACGTCACCATCGACCCCGCGATCCTCTACCTCGGCACGCCCGTCGTGCTCGTGTCGACGACGAACGAGGACGGCAGCGCCAACCTCGCCCCGTTCTCCTCGGCCTTCTGGCTCGGCCACACCGCGACGCTCGGGCTCGGCCTCGCCTCCCACACCCTGGCCAACCTGCGCCGCACCCGCGAGCTCGTCGTCAACCTGCCGAGCCAGCACCAGGTCGACGCCGTCGACCGGCTCGCGCTCACGACGGGATCCGAACGGATCTCGACGTGGAAGGAGGCCGCCGGCTACCGGCACCACCGTGACAAGTTCGGCCTCGCCGGCCTGACGCCCGTGCGCTCGGACGTCGTCACCGCGCCCCTCGCGGCCGAGTGCCCCGTGGCGCTCGAGGCCTGCGTCGAGTCGGTGCACGAGACCGACCATGCGCTCGTCGTGGCGCACGTGGTGCGCGTGCACGTGCACCCGTCGGTCAGGGCGGAGGGTCACCCGAACCGCATCGACCCCGACCGGTGGCGCCCTCTGGTCATGAGCTTCCAGCGGTTCTACGGCCTCGGCGGCGAGCTGAGCCCCTCCCGGCTCGCCACGGTCGACGAGGAGCACTACCGCTGAGAGCCCTGGCTGTATCAGCGGGCCCGGTTCGTCCCTCTTTGTCCCCGGACGGTGCGACATCCCCAAGGATCTCGCACCACCGCGGTCGCGACGACGTGGCCGCCCGAGATCTCCCAGGGGGAGTCCCACGAAAGGAACGACAGATGGCCGAGTCCAGGTCCACCTCCGCTCAGGGCGCCAAGCGTCGCCCCAGCACCGACGTCGCCGCCTCGCAGCAGGACGCGGCCGCCGAGGGTGCAGCGCTCGCGACGCGGACGGCGTCCGACATCGCCGGCAGGGCGCTCGCGGGTGACCGCGGCGTCGACCGCGCGCCGTCGACGAGCTTCACGAGCGAGCTGAACAACATCGACTTCCGCAAGATGATCGGCGGCCCGCTCCAGGCCGCCGTCGACGCGCAGGTCGCCTCGTCGCTCGCGACGATCGACTTCATCGACAAGGTCGGCTTCACGGCGGCCGACAGCTCGGGCAAGCGCGAGCTCGTCATGGTCGACTTCACGCACACCCGCAAGGACGTCGACTCCGAGGGCCACGAGGTGTCCAAGGACGTCGCCCTCCGGGTGCCGCTCCTCGCGATGCTGCCGATCCCGTCGCTGCGCATCGAGCAGGTCGTCATCGACTTCAACGTCAAGCTCAACTCCGTCGAGAGCTCGAGCACGTCCGACGACCTGGGCGTCAACGCCGAGGTCAAGGGCGGTTGGGGGCCGGTCAGCTTCAAGGTGTCGGCGTCCTACCAGCGCAAGACGGCCACCAACGTCGAGGTCAAGAAGGAGTACGCCCTCAACGTCAACGTCAAGGCCGTCCAGGACGAGATGCCGGCCGGCCTCGAGAAGGTCCTCGGGATGCTCGCGGCCTGACCGCGAGATCCGTGAGATCCCCTGCACGACAACGCGACGAAGGAGGGTCCCGTGGCCGAGGTCACGCTGGGCGACTACACCGGGTACATCCTGCTCGAGATGATCCGGGCCCGGGAGATGGCCGACCACTACTCGAGGGTGGTCGCCGAGCGGTACGCGGCCGACGAGGTGATGCGTCACTTCGCGGTGCCCCGGTTCAAGGTGCCGAAGATGGACCTGACGATCCCCGTGCTCATCTCGGGCGCGCGGTTCACCCAGACGCTCCGTTTCGACATGACACTCGAGGACTTCGTCGCGGCCATGCAGCAGCGTGCCGCGGAGGCCCGGGCGCGGCTGGTCAGCCCGCCGCTCCCGGGCTTCCCCGGCAGGGTGGGGCCGGTGATGCCGGGCAAGCTCGACATCCCGATCCTCCTGCCGCCGAAGCCGATTCCCGTCGACCGCGATGTCGAGAAGGGCGGCGACCGTGGGCTCGGTGACGTCAAGGCGCTCGCCGTCGAGTTCCACCAGCAGCTCGTGGCCAACCCCGACCCGTTGCGACCCGACACCATCGTCGCCGTGATGTGGAGCAGGATCTTCTGGACCGCGATCGACGCCGCGGCTCCGTCCCCGACGGCGACGCCGACGGACGCCGCCGCCACCGACCCGCGCGAGCAGCTGCTCGCGCAGACCGGCGAGGAGGTGCTCGAGCTGGTCCGCTCGCGCACCGTCATCGACAAGACGCAGATCGACAACCTGCTCATCAACCCGGAGACGAACGTCGTCAAGAACGGCAGCACCGACTCGAGCGTCTTCACCGTCTCGGCCGAGCTGCTCGAGGAGGCGTTCTACCTGCGCTCGGTCACCGACGAGTCGGGCGCGACCTCGACGATCGTGGAGTTCGAGTGACATGCAGCCGTTCCTGCACGACCGGGTGAACCGGTTCGAGACGCTGCTCGAGTCGTCGACGACGGCGATGCGCGCCTACGTCGGCAACGACCTCGGCTACGCCGACGTCGTCGGCGGGCACCTCGACGGGGCCGCCGACGCCTACCGCGCGATGAGCAGCCCCGATGCCGAGAACGCCCTGCGCGCGCTGGCCGCCGAGCTCGCCGCCGCGCGTCGGGGCGTCGACGCGGCGTCCGCCGTACGCGTCGAGACGCGGCGGCGGGAGTTCGAGCGCTCGGTGGCGCTGCGTTCCCTGCTCGCGGCGGGGGAGCGGCTGCGCGACGACCTCGGGGAGGCCCAGCGCTCGCTCGCCGAGGCGCGCGAGCAGCTGGCGCCCGTCGTCGTCTTCGCCCTGGACCACGGCCTCATGCCGGCCGGGTTCGGCACGCCGACCCAGGACGAGCTGGAGAAGCTGTGGCAGGCGATCCTGCAGCGGCCCGAGAGCCGCGGCACCGCGCAGATGCTCGCGATGCGCCTGTCGCAGCACGACCTCGTCCTGCTCCTCGCCGACCTTCTCGTCAGCGCCGGCGTCCGGGCCTGACCGGGGGTCCGCTCAGGCCGTGGCGGGCGCCGGGAGCGGCACCCCGGCCGGCGCGTCGGTCGGCACCTCGGCCGGCACCTCGACCGGCACCGCGACGTCCTGCGTCCGGCGCATCGCCGACCGGAGGCGCCAGGCGGCGTACACCGCGCCGAGGCTCAGGCCCAGGTGCAGCGCGAGGAACCCGTTCGCGAGGCCCAGCCCGAGCAGGGCGCCCGCGACGAGCGGGCCGAGGGCCGAGAACGTCGTCTGGATCGCCGTGAAGGTGCCGAGCGTCGTGCCGACGAGGCCCTGGGGCGCCAGGCTCGCGGTGAGCGGGTTGAGCACCGGGGCGTACATCGTCTCGCCGACGGCGAAGATGCCGAACGTCGTGACGAACAGGGCCGAGGCCACGTCGGGCGCCACGAGCTGGGCGCCGGAGAGCACGACCCACGACAGCGTCCAGATGCCGCCGACGACCATGAGCAGCGACCCGGCCGCGCGCTTGGCCGTGAGCCGCACGACGACGACCTGCAGCGCCACGATGACGAGGCAGTTGACCGCGGCCGC
>JAEWFB010000132.1 GCA_023389095.1 Actinomycetes bacterium | reverse complement strand
GCTCCAGGCCGTCGCGAAGGCGGCCGACGTGCCCGACGCGGCGGTTCGCCGAGCGGTCATGCTCGCCGGGTTCACCGGCCCGGTCGCGCGGGCGGCCCTCGACGGCGGCGTCGCAGCCCTCGAGGCCATGGCGCTGGAGGTGGGGCGCCCACTGCGGCCGATGCTCGCCGGCTCGGCTCCCGACGTCGCCTCGGCCCTGTCCACCCTCGGCGGTGAGGTCGTCGTCGAGACGAAGCTCGACGGCATCCGACTGCAGGCCCACGTCGACCGACGCTCCGACCCGGGCACGGTGCGCCTCTTCACCCGCACGCTCGAGGAGGTCACCGACCGGATGCCCGAGATCACCGAGGCGCTGGCCCGGCTCCCGGTCGACACCGCCGTGCTCGACGGCGAGGTCATCGCCCTCGGCGACGGCGGCCGGCCACAGCCCTTCCAGGTCACCGGCGCCCGCACCGCGAGCACGGCCGACGTCGAGCGCCTCCGCGCCGAGGTGCCACTCACCCCGTTCTTCTTCGACCTGCTGCACCTCGACGGCCGCGACCTGCTCGACGAGCCGGCCCGCGAACGCTGGTCGGCACTGGCCGCCACGGTGCCGCCGGCCTGGCTCGTGCCGCGCCTCGCCACCGACGACGCCGGGGCCGCGTCGACCTTCTTCGCCGACCTCGTCGCGGCCGGCCACGAGGGCGTCGTCGTCAAGGCGCCCGACCTGCCCTACGCCGCCGGGCGACGCGGACCCGGCTGGGTCAAGGTCAAGCCGCGCCACACCCTCGACCTCGTCGTGCTCGCCGTCGAGTGGGGCAGCGGCCGGCGCCGTGGCTGGCTCTCCAACATCCACCTCGGGGCCCGCGACGCCGACACCGGCGAGCTCGTCATGCTGGGCAAGACGTTCAAGGGCATGACCGACGAGATGCTCGCCTGGCAGACGCGGCGCTTCCGCGAGCTCGCGGTCGAGGACCCCGACGCGAGCGAGTGGGTCGTGCGCCTGCGCCCCGAGCAGGTGGTCGAGGTCGCCTTCGACGGGGTCCAGCGCTCGAGTCGCTACCCCGGCGGCATGGCGCTGCGCTTCGCGCGGGTGCTGCGCTACCGCGACGACAAGCCCGTCGACGAGGTCGACACGGTGCAGGCGGTGCGCGCGCTCGCCGGGTGGTGAGGCCGTCCGGCGGGTCAGGGCCCGAGCCGCCGGCGAGGCGGTACGTGGGCATATCCGGCTATAGGTGAGTTCTGCCCTCCTTGTCTGCTGTTGTACAGGTTTCGCCGGTACCCTCGGGCCCGCAGGCGGTCGAGCGGACCCCTGTGTCACACACCCGCGGCGCCCGCTTCCGGCCGTGCGCCGTGGCGGCACGAAGGGCCCGGCTGCATGCGCTCACGACGGATCCGCCCCACCCGGAGCACCAGCGTCTCGCCGCGACTGGCGGCCGGACTGTCCCTCGCGCTGGCGGGCATCCTGCTCGGCAGTCTCGCGGCGCCGGCGGGCGCCGCGACCACCGGCGCGCACCCGGCACCCACCGGCCCCGGAACGGCCACGCAGGCTCCGGCACCGGTCACCTCCATGTCCACCCCGGCGGCCGCACCCTCCCGGAACGCCTCGGCGAAGCGCGAGGTCAGCTACCGCGGTGTCCACCTCCAGGTCCCGGGCGACTGGCAGGTCGTCGACCTCGACGCCGACCCCACCCGATGCGTCCGGCTCGACGTCCGGGCCGTCTACGTCGGCCAGCCGGCCGCCCAGCAGGACTGCCCCGCACACCTCGTCGGCCGGTCCGACACGGTGTGGCTGCACCCCAGCACCACCCGCGACACCCGCGACACGTCCGCCCGGCAGACCCGCGTCGGCTCGCTGACGGCCCACACCGCCCGCAACCCCGAGGGACGCACGAAGCTGGTCCGGTTCGCGACGCCCGGCGTCACCGTCGACGCGGCGTGGTCCGGCGACGAGGCCGCCGTCGACGACGTCCTCTCGACCGCGAGCGCCACCGGCAGCACGGGCAGCACGGGCAGCACCGGCAGCACGAGCGCCACGGGCAGCACCGGCAGCTCGAGCGGCTCCGGCACCCCGAGCGGCACGGCTGCACCGGCGAGCGCCACCGTGACGCCGGGCGTCAGCCGGGCCATGACCCGGCCCGCCCTCGCCGCCACCAGCGCGACGACGGCGACCACCGCCATCGCCGTCACGACCAACGGCTTCCGCGGCATGGGCTTCGACACCTGCGCAGCACCCTCGGCGACGACGATGCAGCAGTGGTACTCGTCGTCGCCGTACCGCGCCATGGGCATCTACATCGGCGGGTCGATGCGCGCGTGCGGCGACGGCAACCTGTCCTCCACGTGGGTCAGCCAGGTGACCGGCATGGGCTGGGGTCTCATGCCGATCTACGTCGGCTACCAGGCGCCGTGCGTCAACCAGACGGGCCTCACGACGATCAGCCCCAGCCAGGCGGCCGCGCAGGGGCGGTCGAGCGCCGACGACGCCGTCGCCCGCGCCCAGGTGTTCGGGCTCGGGTCGGGCACGCCGATCTACTACGACATGGAGGCGTACGGCTCCGCCAATGCGTCCACGGCGGCGTCCTGCCGCCAGACGGTCCTGACGTTCCTGTCCGCCTGGACCTCAGAGCTGCGCAGCCGCGGCTACCGGTCAGGGGTGTACGGCAGCACGTCCTCCGTCATGGTCGACATGTCGGGCGCCGTCGGCACGAGTGGGTTCACGGCCCCCGACGACGTGTGGTTCGCCAACTGGAACGGCCTGCAGACCCTGTCCGACTCCGCCGCCTACCCGGCGTTCAGTGACACCTACTGGTCCTCCGGCCAGCGGATCCACCAGTACGAGACGACGACCGAGACCTGGGGCGGGGCCAAGCTCGACATCGACGGCAACTGGGTCGGCGGCCACGTCGTCGGCGCCCCCTCGCCCGTCGACTACGGCACGGGCACCTACGGTCCCGGCAGCGCGTCCTTCGTCTTCACCGGAACGATGGACTACTGGTACCCGAACCCATCGCAAGGTGTGCGCGGCCGCGCCTACTACACGTACGCCAACGGGGCGGCCGAGCAGAACGGCGCCACGTGGTCGCCCCAGCTCTCCCCGGGCCTCTACGCGGTCAGCGCGTCGATCCCCGACACCAACGCCACGGCCAAGGTCAGCTACACCGTCACCGACGCGAACGGCTCCAGGTCGGTCCAGCTCGACCAGTCGACGCTCTCCGGGGCACAGCCGCTCGGCACGTACCTCGCCACGT
The DNA here is from genome assembly GCA_023389095.1 of Actinomycetes bacterium. GTDB lineage: Bacteria > Actinomycetota > Actinomycetes > Actinomycetales > Dermatophilaceae > Monashia. Next base: position 2,632 of record JAEWFB010000132.1, on the reverse strand, counting down.
CGGGCACGTCGGTCTCCGTGCACGCGGGCGACAACGGCCCCAGCCCGTCGACGGCGACGGTGGGCATCGACGCGATGACCTTCAAGCTCGTCGCGACGGCACCGTCCGCGCCGGGCTCGGTCTCGGCGGTGCCGGGTGATGCCCGGGCCACCGTGCGCTGGGCGGCGGCGACCGACAACGGCAGCCCCGTCACCGGGTACACGGTCACCGCCTCCCCGGGCGGCGCCCGGGTCACCGTCGGCGGCACGACGACGTCCGCCGTCGTCCCGGGGCTGACCAACGGCACCGCGTACACGTTCACCGTCAGGGCGACGAACGCGGCCGGAACCGGCCCGGCGTCCTCCCCCTCGCCCGCCGTGACGCCGCTGCCGCACGGACACCTCGTCACCGTCGCCCCCACCCGGTTGCTCGACACCCGCTACGGCACCACGGCCAACCCGGCGCGCACGGCCCTGGCGCCGCGAGCAGCCTTGACCGTCAAGGTCGCCGGGGTCACCGGCTCGCCCGTGCCCTCGGGGGCGACGTCGGCAGCGGTCAACCTCACGGTGACGGCGCCGACCGCGTCCGGCTTCCTCAGCGTCGACGCCACGGCCGGGGGCGGCACGTCCACGACGAACTTCGTCCAGGGCCAGACCGTCGCCAACCTCGTCATCACCCGCCTCACCAGCAGCGGCACCATGACGATCGTCAACAACTCGGGGGGCACCGTCCAGGTCGTCGCCGACATCGAGGGCTACCTCACGGCGACGGGCACCCCCAACCAGTGGGTGTCCCCCGCCCCGGTGCGCCTGCTCGACACGCGGTCCGGCACCGCGAGCAACCCCGTGCGCACGGCGCTGGCACCGAAGGCGGCGCTGACGGTCCGCGTCGCCGGCGCGTCCGGCTCCCCGGTCCCGTCGGGCGCCACGGCAGCCGGGCTGAACCTCACGGTCACGGCGCCGACCGCGTCCGGCTTCCTCAGCGTCGACGCCACGGCCGGGGGCGGCACGTCCACGACGAACTTCGTCCGGGGCCAGACCGTCGCCAACCTCGTCATCACCCGCCTCACCAGCAGCGGCACCATGACGATCGTCAACAACTCGGGGGGCACCGTGCAGGTCGTCGCCGACGTCGAGGGCTACCTCACGGCGACGGGCGCCTCGAACCAGTGGGTGTCCGCGACTCCCGTTCGCCTCGTCGACACCCGCGCGGGCACGGCGACGAACCCGGTCAGGACCGCACTGGCCGCGAACGCGGCGCTGACGGTCCGTGTCGCCGGTGTGTCCGGCTCCCCGGTCCCGGCGGGAGCCACGGTCGCCGTGCTCAACCTCACCGTGACGGGGCCGCAGAAGCCCGGCTTCCTCACCGCCGACGCGTCGTCGAACGGAGGGACGTCGACGGCCAACTTCACCACCGGCCAGACCGTCGCCAACCTCGTGCTGACGCGTCTGGCGTCGGACGGCACGGCGACCGTCGTCAACCACTCGTCGGGCACCGTGCAGGTCGTCGTCGACGTCCAGGGCTACCTGCACTGACGCGACGGCGTCGCGCTATCTGTTGCCGACGTCACACTCCGTAGGTAAGTTCCGCCCTGACAGCAGAACGCGTGAATTGTTCACATCCTTCGGAGGCGCCATGTCCATGTCAGAGCTGTCCCGCCGCACCGTCCTCGCCGGCGGTCTCGCCGTCGCCGCGGCCGGCACCGTCGCCGGCCAGGCCCGCGCCGCCACCCCGGCGGCCCCCGGAGCTGCAGCGGCGGCCACGGCCGGGGAGGAGGGCTGGATCACCTCGACGTTGAGCCGGATGACCCTCGAGGAGAAGGTCGGCCAGCTGTTCATCCAGAACGTCTACGGCACGGACGCCACGACCCCCGACCAGCGCAACGTGCCGCTCTACGGCGTCGCCAGCCCGGCCGAGGTCGTGCGCAAGTACCACCTCGGCGGCGTCATCTACTTCGCGTGGACCGACAGCGTGCAGAACCCCGACCAGATCGTCGGGCTGTCCAACGGCCTGCAGCAGGCGGCTCTCACCGCGCCGGTCAAGGCCACGGTGCCGCTGCAGATCGCCATCGACCAGGAGCAGGGCGTCGTCACCCGCATCGGCCCCCCGGCCACGCAGTTCCCCGGGTCGATGGCCCTCGGGGCCGGCCGCAGCGCCCCCGATGCCCGCACCGCCGCGGCGATCACCGGCCAGGAGCTGCTGGCCATGGGCGTCAACACCAACTTCGCTCCCGTCTGCGACGTCAACGTCAACGCCCTCAACCCGGTCATCGGCACGCGCTCGTTCTCCTCGCACCCCGACCTCGCCGCCGAGCTCGTCACGGCGCAGGTGGCGGGCTACCAGCGCGACGCCGGGATCTCCTCCTCGGCCAAGCACTTCCCGGGCCACGGCGACACGGCGACCGACAGCCACGTCGCCTTCCCGATCATCACCCACACCCGCGCGCAGTGGGAGAGCATCGACGCCCCGCCCTTCAAGGCCGCGATCCGCGAGGGCATCGACATGATCATGACGGCCCACCTCGCCTTCCCGGCGCTCGACGACTCCGGCGACCCGGCGACCCTGAGCCACCCGATCCTCACCGGCGTGCTGCGCGACGAGCTCGGCTACGACGGGGTCATCGTCACCGACTCCCTCGGCATGCAGGGCGTGC
>JAEWFB010000010.1 GCA_023389095.1 Actinomycetes bacterium | reverse complement strand
GAGGAGGAGTACGGCTCGGCCTCGCTGCCGACGATCCTCGAGAAGCACGGGCACCGCCTCGCCGCCGACGCCATCGTCATCGCCGACTCCGGGAACTGGGCCATCGGCGAGCCCGCCCTCACCACGACGCTGCGCGGTGGCGTCCGCGTCGTCGTCCGGGTCGAGACGCTCGACCACTCGGTGCACTCGGGCATGTTCGGCGGGGCCGCCCCCGACGCCGTGACCGCGCTGGTCCGCCTGCTCGCGTCGCTCCACGACGACGCGGGCAACGTCGCCGTCCAGGGTCTCGACGAGGGGACGGCCGCCGACCTCGACTACGACGAGGCGCGCTTCCGTGAGGAGTCGGGCCTGCTCGACGGCGTCGACCTCATCGGCACCGGCTCGATCCTGACCCGTCTGTGGAACAAGCCGTCGATCACGACGATCGGCATGGACGTCACGTCGGTCGACAAGGCCTCCAACACGCTCGCCGCCCGCGCCGCGGCCAAGGTGTCGATGCGCCTCGCGCCGACGCAGGAGCCGCAGGCCGCGTTCGAGCTGCTCAGGACGCACCTGCTCGACCACGCGCCGTGGGGAGCCAGGGTCACCGTCGACCTCGAGGAGCACGGCTCCGGCTTCGCCGCCGACGCCGAGGGCCCGGTCTACGACCAGGCCCGCGCCGCCTTCGCCGACGCGTGGGGCGTCGACCCCGTCGACATGGGGGTGGGCGGGTCGATCCCGTTCATCTCCGACTTCGTCGCGCGCTTCCCCGACGCCGCGATCCTCGTGACCGGCGTCGAGGACCCCGACACCCGCGCTCACGGCGCCAACGAGTCGCTGCACCTCGAGGAGTTCGCGCGGGTCTGCGAGGCCGAGGCGCTCCTGCTCGCCCGCCTGGGCGCGATGCCGCGGGGCTGAGCCGAGGCCGCGGGGCTGAGCCGAGGCCGCGGAGGCGTCAGGAGTCGGCGCCGCGGCCGCGGTAGATCCCCTCGAGCAGCTCGAGGGCGTACGCGTCGGCACCGGGCATGCCGAGGTCGCGGGCGGCCGCGACCTCGGCCTCGATGTCGTACGGCACGCGGACGAACTGGATCGAGAACGGTTGGGGCTCGAGGGAGTCCGTGACTCCCTCGAGGATGCAGTAGGGCGCGGTGGGGTCGTCGAGATGGTTGCCGACGGCACCGGCGTTGAAGAGCTGGAGGCCCTCGTCGACCTCGAGGTAGGTGCCGTGGATGTCGCCGTAGCCGACGACGTCGGGTGTGGTGCCCTCGGGCCAGGACTGCGCAGGGTGGCCGGGGAGGGCGGGCGCCCAGGGCCCGGTGAAGTCGGTGTTGGTGAACATGGCGCGGAACTCGTCCTGCGTGTGCTGCCAGCGCACCCGCACGAACTCGCTCGTCTGCGACGCGTGGAAGAGGCGGACCCGCTTGCCGCTCATGACGAGGTCGTGGGCGTTGGGCAGCCCCGACAGCCACGCCGCGTCCTCGTCGGAGAGCTGGTCGCGCGTCCACTGGCCGGCCTCGAACCGCGGGACGTCCCCGCGGCCGACGTAGCCCTCCCAGTCGCCGATGAGCGAGTCCCAGTTGCCGCGGACGGTCAGCTCGCACGCCTCGCGCGTGCGTTTGATCGCCTCGGCGCCGCGCGGCCCCTTGCCGACGACGTCGCCGAGGTTGAGGACGCGGGTGATGCCACGCGCCTCGATGTCGGCGAGGACGGCCTCCAGGGCCGTGACGTTGCCGTGGACGTCGGAGACGACGGCGATGCGGTCGAGCGGCGGCCGCATCCGCGTCAGTCCTTGTGGGTCTTGCCGGGCAGGGCGAGCATCCGGTCGAGCGCCGCGCGCGCCTCGGCGGCGACGGTCGGGTCGACGCGGATCGGGTTGACGACCCGGCCCTCGACGAGCGACTCGAGCGCCCACACGAGGTGGGGGAGGTCGATGCGGTTCATCGTCGAGCAGTAGCAGACGTTCTTCTCCAGGAAGGCGATCCGCTGGTTCGGGAACTGATCGGCAAGGCGGCGCACGAGGTTGAGCTCGGTGCCGACGACCCACGACGTGCCGTCGGGCGCTGCGGCGATCGTCTGGATGATCTTCTCGGTCGACCCCACCTCGTCGGCGAGCTCGACGACCTCGTAGCGGCACTCGGGGTGCACGATCACCTTGACGTCGGGGACCTCGCGGCGGGCCGCCTCGACGGCCTCGACGGAGAACCGCCCGTGCACCGAGCAGTGCCCGCGCCACAGGATCATCCGCGCGGACTCGAGCTGCTCGCGGGTCAGGCCGCCGTTGGGACGGTGCGGGTCCCACACGACGCAGTCGTCGAGGGACAGGCCCAGCTCACGGACCGCGGTGTTGCGGCCGAGGTGCTGGTCGGGCAGGAAGAGCACCTTGCCGGTGCCGTCCACGCCGCCGACCTGGTCGAAGGCCCAGTCGAGCGCCGTGCGGGCGTTGGACGAGGTGCAGATCGTGCCGCCGTGCCGGCCGGTGAACGCCTTGATGGCCGCCGAGGAGTTCATGTACGTGACCGGGATCGTGTGCTCGGCGACACCGGCCGCCCCGAGCTGCTCCCAGCAGTCCTCGACCTGGGCGATCGCGGCCATGTCGGCCATCGAGCAGCCGGC
>JAEWFB010000672.1 GCA_023389095.1 Actinomycetes bacterium | reverse complement strand
CCGAGCGGCACCGCGACCGGACGCGTCAGGCCGAGCAGGATCGCCACCCCGGCGGCGACGAGCCAGCGCTCGCGGGCCAGGGCGTAGAGGTAGCCGACGAGCAGCAGCATCGCCGGCGCCTCGGTGTAGGCCAGCTGGAGGGTGGCCGACGCCGGGAAGCTCGCCCAGAGCAGGACGACGACGAGGGCCGCCCGGTCGCCGATGCGGTCGCGCAGCAGCAGGCCCATGAGCACCGCGGCGCCGAACCCGCACAGCAGCGCGATCGTCGAGCCCGCCGCGGGGAACGACAGGCCCGTGGCCATGAGGGCCCGCGCCGCGTACGGGAAGAGCGGGTAGAAGGCCCAGGCGTTCTGTCGCACGGCACCGAGCTCGTCGACCGGCAGCTGCGAGGGGTACCCGTCGTGGGCGATGGTCTGGTACCACTGCCCGTCCCAGAGCGCGGTGAACGAGAAGTAGGTCACCGGCACGTCGTCGCCACCCGTCATGCCGCTCGGCACCTGGTGGCGCATGACGAGGAGCAGGATCGTCGTCGTGACGACCCGTGCCAGGGCGTAGAGGCCCAGCACCCACCCGACGAAGGCCCGGCGGGACAGGCTCGGGGCGAGGTCCCTCATGCGGTGCGGCTGTCCTTCGCCGTGGTGGACCCGGCCTCGGGGTCCACCCCGACCGGGCCGTCGTGCCTCGTCCCGGGTGCGGGCTCCGTCGGCTCCACTGCCTCGGCGGCCTCGGCGGCCTCGGCGGGCACGGTGGCCTCGGCGGGCTCGATCGCCTCGGTGGGCTCGGTGGGCTCGGTGGGCTCGGCATCACCACGCAGGACGGAGATCTGCTCGTCCTTCTCGCGCAGCTCGCGCCGGAGCCGGTCGAGCACGCCGTCGACCTGGCTCATCCGGTAGCCGCGCACGGCGACGTCGAAGACGAGGTCGTCGAAGTCGTCGTCGGCGATCGGCTCCTCGGGAAGCGGCTCGTGCGACAGCGACGCGGTCGGCCGGCCGAGCCCTCCCCCCGCGAGGCCCAGGATCATCGCGACGACGAAGCACACGACGACGACGCCCACGAGCAGGATGAACCACTTCACGACGCGGCCCCCTCGCCACGTGTCGGGCGGGCCCCGTCGGCGCCGTCCTCGTCGGACGGCGTCGGGCCCGGCTCCTCGAAGGCGCGGATGGCGTGGACCGCCTCGGCGGGGTCGTCGGTCACGATGAGGCGGTCGAGGTCGGCCGGCGAGATCATGCCCCGCTCGAGGACCGTGCCCCGCAGCCACTCGAGCAGCCCGGACCAGTACGCCGCGCCCATGAGCACGACGGGGAACTCGGTGACCTTCTGCGTCTGGGCGAGGGTCAGGGCCTCGAAGAGCTCGTCGAGGGTCCCGTAGCCGCCGGGCAGGACGATGAACCCGCGCGAGTACTTGAGGAACATGACCTTGCGGGCGAAGAAGTACCGGAAGTTGATGCCGAGGTCGACGTACTCGTTGAGCCCGGTCTCGAAGGGCAGCTCGATGCCGAGCCCCACCGAGGTGCCCCGGGCGTCGTACGCGCCGCGGTTGGCCGCCTCCATCGCGCCCGGGCCTCCGCCCGTGATGACGGCGTAGCCGGCCTCGACGAGCCGCCGGCCGACCTCGACGCCCATCGCGTACGCGGGGTCCTCGACGCCGGTCCGGGCCGAGCCGAAGACCGCGACGGCCGGGCCGATCTCCGCGAGGGAGCCGAAGCCCTCGACGAACTCGGACTGGATGCGCATGACGCGCCACGGGTCGGCGTGCAGCCAGTCGGTGCGCTGCGGCTGCTGGAGCAGCCGCTGGTCGGTCGTCGTCTGGGGAACCTGTGCGCGCCGCAGGGTGACCGGGCCCATCTGGCGCCGGGTCTCCGCGCGCCCGCCCGGCCTCGACGCCGGCGCGGCCGGACGTGCCGGCGTCGGCTCGTCGGCGGAGGCGTGTTCGTCGTCAGTCACAGCGTCACCCTACGTGCCGGTGCCGTGTGCCGACGCGTCAGCCGAGCCAGCGCAGCAGGGCCGCCTCGGCGTCGACGTACTGCGCCACCGGGCAGTGCTCGTCGTCCATGTGGGCGAGGTTGGGGTCGCCCGGACCGTAGTTGACGGCGGGCATGCCGAGCGCGGAGAACCGGGCGACGTCGGTCCAGCCCTCCTTGGCGTCCACGGGCACGCCGAGCGACTCGACGAAGGCCTGCGCCGCCGGGAGCTGCAGCCCCGGGCGCGCGCCGTCGGCGGCGTCGCCGAGGGTCACCTCGAAGCCCTCGAAGACGCTCTGCACGTGGGCGAACGCCTCGGCGGAGTCCTTGTCGGGGGCGTACCGGTAGTTGACGGTGACGGTGCACCGGTCGGGGATGACGTTGCCGGCGATGCCGCCGCTGATGCCGACGGCCTGCAGCGCCTCGTGGTAGTCGAGACCGTCGACGGAGATGGTCTCTGCCTCGTAGGCGTTGAGGCGCGACAGCACGGTGGCGGCGTCGTGGATGGCGTTGTGGCCCTTCCACGGTCGGGCGGAGTGGGCGGCGACGCCGGTGGTCGTGATCTCGGCGCGCAGCGTCCCCTTGCAGCCGCCCTCGATGGCGCCGTTGGTCGGCTCGAGCAGCACGGCGAAGTCGCCGGCGAGCAGCTCGGGCCGGTTGTCGCCGACGCGGGCCAGGCCGTTGTACCTCCCGTCGATCTCCTCGCACTCGTAGAAGAGGAAGGTGAGGTCGCGGTTGGGCCCGGCCAGCTCGGCGGCGATGCGGAGCATGACACCGACGCCGCCCTTCATGTCGACGGTGCCGCGGCCCCAGAGGGCGTCGCCGACGCGCCGGGTCGGCAGGTTCGGCTCCGCCGTCAGCGGCACGGTGTCGATGTGCCCGGCGAGCACCACGCGCTCGGGCCGACCGAGGTCGGTGCGGGCCACGACGGTGTTGCCGTCCCGCACGACCTCGAGGTGGGCCAGCGGGCGCAGCGCCGCCTCGATGGCATCGGCGAGGGCCCGCTCGTCCTGGCTCACCGACTCGATGTCGCAGATCGCGGCCACGAGGGTCGTGACGTCGGCGGTGAGGTCGAGCGTCGGGGCGTCGGCGGGGCGGTCGACGGCGCGATCGGCGGTCACGGGCTCGGTGGACGAGGCAGGGTGGGGCATACCGGGAAGGCTAGCGGGGCGGCTGCCCGCCAGCCGGACGGGCCGGCCCTCAGGTTTCGACCAGCAGGCGGTGCGGCCCTATCCTTTCGCGCATGTCGGAGCGCAGCGCATGGGGTCACGGACTGACGACGATCACGGACGGCGGGCAGGTGCTCGACACGTGGTTCCCCGAGCCGGCGCTCGGGGCGCGACCGGCGGACGCCGGCACCCCGGCGGGCCTCGCCTCCCTGGCCGGTGAGGACACCGTGCGCCGGGTGCGCACCGAGGTGCGGCTCGTCGAGATCGACCTCGACGCCGCCCCGGTCGACGCCCCCGACGCCTACCTTCGCCTGCACCTGCTCTCCCACTGCCTCGTGGCGCCCAACACCGTCAACCTCGACGGCGTCTTCGGTGTCCTGCCGAACGTCGTGTGGACGAGCGTCGGCGCCTGCCCCGTCGAGGGCTTCGAGCAGACCCGGATGCGGCTGCGCACCTCCGGTCAGCACGTGTCGGTGTACGGGGTGGACAAGTTCCCCCGGATGACCGACTTCGTCGTGCCCCAGGGCGTGCGCATCGCCGACGCCGACCGCGTCCGGCTCGGCGCCCACCTGTCGCCCGGCACCACGGTCATGCACGAGGGCTTCTGCAACTTCAACGCCGGCACGCTCGGCACCTCGATGGTCGAGGGCCGCATCGTGCAGGGCGTCGTCGTCGGCGACGGCTCCGACATCGGGGCAGGCGCCTCGATCATGGGCACGCTCTCCGGCGGCGGCACGGAACGCGTCAGCATCGGTGAGCGTTGTCTCGTCGGGGCCAACGGCGGCATCGGGATCGCCCTCGGCGACGACTGTGTCGTCGAGGCCGGTCTCTACGTGACGGCGGGGACCAAGGTGACTCTCCCCGACGGCTCGGTCGTCAAGGCGCGCGAGCTGTCGGGGTCGAGCAACGTCCTGTTCATCCGCAACAGCGTGACCGGCGCCGTCGAGGCCCGCGACCGCGCGGGTACGGGCATCGCGCTCAACGCCGCGCTCCACGCCAACGACTGACCCGCCCTCAGCACCGCACGACCCGGCGCGCGACGCCGACGACGACGAGGACCTCATGCCGACCCGCCCGCGCCCGACTCTCGCCGAGTCCCGCGCACCCCGACCCAGCCCCGCCCGACGCCGTCGGCGGGGCGTGGTCGTGCTCGTCGTCGTCGCGCTCGTGGCCGCCGGCGTCTGGTTCGGGGCGCGCTTCCTCTACACCAGCGTCGTCAACCCGACGTGCACCATCAC
>JAEWFB010000641.1 GCA_023389095.1 Actinomycetes bacterium | reverse complement strand
TCTTCCTCGACGGGCCGCACGGCGCGTTCACCCTCGACGGGCTGCGCTCGGACCGGTTCGTCCTCATCGCCGGCGGCGTCGGCATCACCCCGATGCTCAGCATGCTGCGCACCCTGGCCGCCCGCGGTGACCGGCGCCCCGTGCTGCTCGTCGTCGCCGGGCGCACCGCCGACGACATGCTGCACCGAGCCGACGGCGAGCACCTCGAGGAGAACCTGGACCTGCAGCTCGTCGAGATCCTCGAGGAGCCGCCGCAGGACTGGGAGGGCGAGGTCGGACGTTTCACGAAGGAGACGCTCGAGGCCGCGCTGCCGATGCGGCGCCGGAAGGAGCGTGTCGACTACTTCATCTGCGGACCGGGCCCGATGGTCGCGGCCGCGACCCGCATCGTCAGCGACCGGGGCGCCCCGTCGCGGCGCATCCACACCGAGCTGTTCGACGTCGTCTGACCGGCGACGAGGGCGGTCGGGCTCGAGCCCGCCCGGCCGCCGCAGGAGCCCGGACGCGCGGAGACCGACCCGCCACGAACGCGGGTCGGCCTCGATGCGTCGTACAGCCTGTCAGACGCTGGCGGCGAACGCCTCCTCGAAGACGTCGAGGCCCTCGGCGAGCAGGTCGTCGCTCGCGGCGAGCGGTGGCAGGAAGCGGAAGACGTTGCCGTACGTGCCGCACGTGAGGGTCACGAGACCGGCCGCGTGGCAGGCCTTGTTGACGGCCCCGGTGAGGGTGGCGTTGGGGGTGAGGTCGCCCTCGCCGTTGACGAGCTCGACGGCGAGCATGGCGCCGCGGCCCCGGATGTCGCCGATCTGCGGGTACCTCGCCGCGAGCGCCTCGAGGCGGGGCACGAAGAGCGCCTCCACCTGCTTGGCCCGGCCGCAGAGGTTGTCGGCCTTCATCGTCTCGATGGCGCCGAGCGCCGACGCGCACGCGACGGGGTTGCCGCCGTACGTGCCGCCGAGGCCGCCGCCGTGGACGGCGTCCATGATCTCGGCCCGCCCGGTGACGCCGGCGAGCGGCAGGCCGCCCGCCATGCCCTTGGCCGTCGTGATGAGGTCGGGCACGACGTCCTCGTGCTCGCTGGCGAACCAGTCGCCGGTGCGGCAGAAGCCGGTCTGCACCTCGTCGGCGATGAAGACGATCCCGTTCTCGCGGCACCACTCGGCGACCTGCTTGACGAAGCCGGGTGCGGGGACGATGAAGCCGCCCTCGCCCTGGATCGGCTCGAGGATGACCGCGGCGAGGTTGTCCTCGCCGACCTGCGCGTGTACCTGCGACACGAAGACGTCGAACGACTCCTTGGCGCAGTCGGCCGGGCCGCCGGGCCAGCGGAAGGGGTAGCTCATCGGCGCGCGGTAGACCTCGCCGGCGAACGGCCCGAACCGGTGCTTGTAGGGCATGTTCTTGGCGGTCAGGGCCATCGTGAGGTTGGTGCGGCCGTGGTAGGCGTGGTCGAACGCGACGACGGCGTTGCGTCCGGTGTAGTGGCGCGCGACCTTGACGGCGTTCTCGACGGCCTCGGCACCGGAGTTGAAGAGGGCGGAGCGCTTCTCGTGGTCGCCGGGCGTCAGCTCGTTGAGCGCCTCGGCGACCTGGAGGTACTCCTCGTACGGCGTCACCATGAAGCACGTGTGGGTGAAGTCCTGCACCTGCTCGGTGACCCGCTTCACGACGCGCGGGGCGGCGTTGCCGACGGTCGTGACGGCGATGCCCGAGCCGAAGTCGATGAGCTGGTTGCCGTCGACGTCGACGAGGATGCCGCCGCCGGCCCTCTCGACGTACACCGGCAGGCCGGTGGAGACGCCGGCGGACACGGCCGCCGTCTTGCGCTGCTGGAGCTCGACCGAGCGGGGGCCGGGGATCGCGGTCCGGAGGACGCGCTGCTGGGGGACGCTGCTCATGCGCGTCAGTATGCCGCCCGGGGGCCCGTTCCCGAAAGCCGGGTGGGCGTCGGCAATACCACTCATTCCGTAGCCGAACGCAGTGTTGGCTGTCGAACTCAGTGGTGCATCGCGGCGTTCGGCACCGAACGCGGAGTTCGACGCCGAACGAATCGTTCGGGTCTGCCCTACCGGCCGGCGACCCGGTAGAGCAGGTGGACCGCCTCCGGCGCGCTGGTGCAGTCGAGGAGCTCGAGCTCGACGTGGCCCAGGTCGAGCCCCTCGAACAGCGGCGTGCCCGCGCCGAAGAGTCGCGGCGCGAGGTGGAGCGAGATCTCGTCGACGAGCCCGGCCGCGAGGCACTGTCGCCCGAGGTCCGCGCCGCCCATGACGGTCACGGTCCTTCCGTCGGCCGCGGCCGTCGCCTGCCCCAGCGCCGACTCGAGGCCGTCGGTGACGAAGGTGTAGACGCCACCCTCGGGCACCGCGTCGGGGTCGGGAGCGTCGTGGGTGACGACGAAGACCGGGCGACGCGCGGGGCCCGACGGGCCGTCGGCCTGCCACCCCGAGATGGAGTGGTCGTAGGTGGTCCGCCCGGCGACCACCGCGCCGAGGTCGGCGACGGCCCGGTCGAGGTACTCACGGTCGACGGTCCAGGCGTGCAGGTCCATCCCGCCCGGACCGAGCGGCTCCTCGGGGGTCTGCGGCGCGGCGGTGACGAACCCGTCGAGGGACAGGCTGATGTCGAAGACGACCCTGCTCATGGTTTCTCTCCCTGCTTGGCGTGGCATGGCCGGCGGCACACCCTGTCGTCGTGCCGCCGGCCGGTGGGTCACAGCTCGACGCCCTCGCCGAACTGGCCGCGGTGGTCGAGCGGGATGAGCGGCCGGTCGGCCCGGGCCTTGATCTGCTGGACGGCCCACGTGTTGCCGTCCGGGTCGGCGAACCCGAAGAACGTGCCACCGTCGCGGGGGTCGATGACCTGGACCTCCGAGCAGTCGACGCCCCGGGAGACGAGCTCGGCCCGCGCGGCCTCGGCGTCGGCGACGACGAGCTGGACGCCCTTGAGCGAGCCGGGCGCCATCTCCTGCTGCGGAGCCAGGCTCCCCACGACGATCGAGCAGCCGGAGCCCGGCGGCGTCAGCTGGGCGACGTGCATGTGCTCGTTCTTGGTGTCGTGGTCGAGGTGGAACCCCACCCGGTCGCGGTAGAAGGCGATCGCGGCGTCGAGGTCGCTGACCGGGACGATGACGACCTCGAGCGTCCAGTCCACGGCGCTTAGCCCTGCGTGGTGGCGTCGGCGGGCGTGGTGGAGGCGGTGGCGACGAGCTCGTCGAGGCGCTCGTAGCCCTCGACCATGCCCTTCTGCATACCGCTCTGGATCATCATGTCGCGGCCCTCGACGCTCGGACCGACGCTGTGGCCCTCGAGCCGGCAGCGGCCGTCGCCGAGGTCGACGAAGCGCATGAACTCGATGGCGACCTCGTCGGGGGCGCCCTCGAACTCGAAGGTCTGGATGGCGAGCTCGTTGTCGCGGACCGTGTGGAACGTGCCGCGGAAGCCGTAGACGTTGTCGCCGTCGCGGTGGGTGTAGCGGTACCCGCCGCCGGAGGTGAAGTCCCAGTGGTCGATGACCATCTCGTAACCGCGCGGGCCGAGCCACTGGCGGACGAGCTCGGGGTCGCGGTGGGCATTGAAGACGGCCTCGACGGGGGCGTCGAACTCGCGCGTGAAGTCGATCCACGGCACGCCGGCGGGGGCGTCGATGTTCAGCGGGTTGCTCATGTCTGGTGCTCCTTGGTGGTGTCCTGCTGCTTGGTGGTGCTGGTGTCGGTGGTGCGCGCCAGGACGGCGTCGAGGGTGCGGAAGCGCTGCTCGGCGACGAGGCGGTAGCGGTCGATCCAGGCCGTCAGGGCCTCGAGCCGGGCGGCCTCGAGGTGGACCGGACGCCGTTGCGCGTCGCGGGTCCGGCTCACGAGTCCGGCGGTCTCGAGCACCTGGATGTGCTTGCTCACGGCCTGCTTGCTGATCGAGAACGGTTCGGCGAGCTCGTTGACGGTCGCGGCGCCCCGGCTGAGGCGGGCGATGATCGCGCGCCGCACCGGGTCGGCCAGGGCCGCGAAGGCGCGGTCGAGGTCGGCCTCGGACACCGGCGAGAGAATCATTGTCAACCAACTCCTTGATCAATTGATACGTTGATTAAACGCCTCGCCCTCCCCTGCGTCAACCCCCAGCTGCGATCGAGGGAGCGACCCACCCCGGGCGGACCGCATTCTCGACGGGGGTCCTGGTGCCGGGCCGTGCGGCGCGGATGCGGCATGGACGACCTCACGCAGTACCGCGCATGCGTGTGTAGAGTCGTCTTCATGCCGCACCTGCGCATCACCGAGGCCGCCGCCCTGCTCGGCGTCTCCGACGACACCGTCCGCCGGATGGTCGACGCCGGACGCCTCGCCGGCGGCACCGACGAGGCCGGCCGTCGCACCGTCGACGGCGCCCAGCTGGCCGCCGTCGCCCAGGAGCTCGCGCATCCGGCTGCGGTCGGCGCCATCGGGGGTGCGTCCGCACGCAACCGGATGCGCGGCATCATCACCGCCATCACCACGGACACCGTCATGGCCAAGGTCGAGATGCAGTGCGGGCCCTTCCGCATCGTCTCCCTGCTGTCGAGCGAGTCCGTCGACGACCTCGGCCTCGAGGTCGGGTCGGTCGCGGTGGCATCGGTCAAGTCCACCCACGTCGTCGTGGAGGTCCCCGCATGAACCGCACCCGTGCCGCCCTGCTCCCGGCGGTCCCCGTGCTCGCAGCCCTGGTGCTCGCCGCCTGCGGGAGCACCACCCCCTCGTCCGCCGACGGCACCGGACAGCCGGGGAAGTCCGGTGCGTCGGCGGCCTCCCTCCAGGGGACCGTCACGGTCCTCGCCGCCGCCTCGCTCACCGAGTCCTTCGACCAGCTGAAGAAGGACTTCGAGGCCGCCAACCCCGGCGTCAGCGTCGAGACCTCCTACGGCTCGAGCGCGACGCTCGTGCAGCAGGCGAACAACGGCGCCCCGGCGTCGGTGCTCGCGCTCGCCGGCACCGCGGCCGCCGACCCGCTCGACACGAGCCTCGTCAAGGGCACGAAGAACTTCGCGACCAACGTGCTCGAGATAGCCGTCCCGCCGGGCAACCCGGCCAAGGTCACCACGCTCGCCGACCTCGCCAGGCCCGACGTCAAGGTCGTGCTCTGCGCCGACACCGTGCCGTGCGGCAAGGCGGCCCAGAAGGTCTTCGCCAAGGCCGGCGTCACGCCCAACGTCGTCAGCAAGGAGGTCGACGTCAAGGCGACGCTCGCCAAGGTCAAGCTCGGCGAGGCCGACGCCGCCGTCGTCTACCACTCCGACGTCGTGTCCGCCAAGGACGCGGTCAAGGGCATCGAGATCCCGGCCCAGGACAACACGACGCTCGACTACCCCGTCATCACCCTGACCGACGACGCCGCCACGAAGGCGTTCGTCGCGTACGTCCTCAGCCCCAAGGGTCTGGCGACGGTGCAGTCGTTCGGGTTCGGCGCGCCCTGAGCGCCGGGCCCGCCCCGCGCGGGCAGGATGCTGTGACATGAGGCAGGGCGGACGGTGGCGCTCGCGCGTCGCCCTCGGCGTGCCGGCGGCGCTCGCGGTGCTGCTCCTCGTCCTGCCGCTCGTGGCGCTGCTGCTGCGGGCCGACTGGGCCCGCATCCCCTCCGACCTCGCGACGCCGACGGTGCTGCCGGCCCTCCGGCTGTCGCTGACGACGACCTCATGCACCGCGGTCCTGTGCCTGCTGCTCGGCACACCGCTCGCCTGGCTGCTCGCCCGGTCCGACCACCCGGTGACCAGCTGGCTGCGGGCGGTGCTCACGGTTCCCCTCGTCCTGCCCCCGGTCGTCGGCGGCGTCGCACTGCTCATGACGTGGGGTCGCAACGGCCTTCTCGGACAGCACCTCTCGCCGTTCGGCATCCAGATCCCGTTCACCACGGTCGCCGTCGTGCTCGCCGAGACGTTCGTCGCGATGCCGTACTACGTGCTCGCCGTCGAGGGCGCGATGCGCGGGCTCGACCCGCGCCTCGAGTCGGTGGCCCGCACGCTCGGGGCGAGCGACCTGCGTTACCTGCGCACCGTCGGCATCCCGCTCGTGCTGCCGGGGATCGCGAGCGGCCTCGCCCTCGCCTGGGCCCGCGCCCTCGGCGAGTTCGGCGCGACGATCACCTTCGCCGGCAACTTCCCCGGCCGCACCCAGACCCTTCCGCTGCTCGTGTACGTCGAGCTCGAGCGCGACCCGCAGGTGGCCATCTCCATCTCGATCCTGCTGCTCGGTGTCAGCGTGCTCGTGCTCGGCGTGCTCCGCGGTCGGTGGCTGCGGTGAGCGCCCCGACGCCGCACGGCCGCGGCCCCCTCGACGCCCGGGTCCGCCTGCGCCGCGGGCAGACCGAGGTCGACGTCGAGCTCTCGGCGCAGCCGGGGCAGGTGATCGGCGTGCTCGGCCCCAACGGCGGGGGCAAGACGACGACCGTCCTCGCGCTCGCCGGGGTGCTGCCCCTGGAAGCGGGGCACGTACGCGTCGGGCCGGCCGTGTGGGACGACGGGCACCGACGCGTCCCGCCCGAGCAGCGCGCCGTCGGCCTCATGCTCGCCGACAGCCTCCTGTTCCCGCACCTGCGCGCCCTCGACAACGTCGCCTACGGGCCGCGCAGCCGCGGCGTCGACCGGCACACCGCGCGCGAGCGGGCACTCGAGGAGCTGCACCGCGTCGGGCTCGCCGAGCGGGGGGACGCCCGCCCGAACGAGCTGTCCTCGGGCCAGCAGGCCCGCGTCGCCCTGGCCCGGGCCCTCGCCACCGACCCGTCGCTGCTCCTGCTCGACGAGCCCCTCGCCGCCCTCGACCCCGACACCCGGGCGCGCACGCGCAGCGATCTGGCGGCCCGGCTCGCCGGCTACGACGGCGTCACCGTCCTCGTCACCCACGACCCGATCGACGCTCTGACGCTGGCCGACCACCTCGTCTTCGTCGAGGACGGACGCGTGTCACAGGCGGGCACGCCGGCAGAGGTGCTCGGCGAGCCGCGCAGCCCGTACGTGGCCACCGTCGTCGGGCTGAACCTCTATGCGGGACAGGGCGACTCGCACGGCCACGTCACGACGCCCGCCGGCACGGTGCTCGTGACGACCGACCCCACCGAGGGACCGGTGTGGGCTACGGTCCCGCCGCAGGGCGTCGCGCTGCACCGCTCGCGCCCGGACGGCTCACCCCGAAACACGTGGCCGCTGCGGGTGGCGTCGGTGACGATGCAGGGCCAGTCCGCGCGGGTCGGGCTCGACGGCGACCTCGTGCTGACGGCCGAGGTGACGCTCGAGTCGGTCGCGGGCCTCGACATCCGCGTCGGCGAGCAGCTGTGGGCGGCCGTCAAGGCCACCGAGGTGCGCACCTACCCGCGCTGAGGCTCGGGACGCACGCGAGGCGGGTGAGGTGCGGACCGCGTCCGCACCCCACCCGCCCGGTGGTGGGCCGGCCCGTCGCCGGGCCGGCCCGTGCCGCCTGTCAGCCGAGCGTCACCGCGGTGTCGTCGAGGACGAAGGACGTCGCCAGGGAGGCGTCCTCGGTGCCGGTGAAGCCGATCGTGACCGTCTGGCCCGCGAACGAGGAGACGTCGAAGGACTTGAGCACGTAGCCCGACGCGGCGTTGACGTTCGACAGCGTCGTGAGCGTCGTCGATCCGGCCTTGACCGTGAGCTTGTCATAGGCCGTCGACCCCGACTCGGCCGTGTCGATGTGGACGTAGAACGACAGGGTCGCCTTGCACCCGGCCGGGATCGTCACCGACTGCGACAGCGTGTCGGTGTGCGTCGTGCCGTACCCGTCGAGCCAGGCCTTCCAGCTGCCCGAGTGGGCGGGCTCGCTCGTCGAGCTGTCGACGACGCCGGTGCTCGCGCTCCACGGCGCGGCCGTGCCGGTCTCGAAGCCGGGGTTGCCGAGCAGCTGGCCGCTGCACGAGGTGCCCGACGTGCCGACCGTCCATGTGAACGTGGTGGAGCCGCTGGCGTTCGTCGTGTCCGTGGCCGACACGGACACGCTGAACGTGCCTGCGGTAGAAGGCGTCCCGCTGATCAGGCCGGTCGAGCTGTTGATCGAGAGGCCGGTCGGCAGGCTCGTCGCCGAGTACGTGAGGGTCTGGCCCGAGGCCGAGTCGCTCGCCTGGATCTGCAGGCTCGCGGCCGTACCGACGGTGCCGCTCTGGTTGCCCGGGTTGGTGACGGTCACCGTGTTGCTCGTCGAGCCGCCCACGGTCGGGTGGGAGATGTCGCAGCGGTTCGTGTCGTTCGACCACGTGGCCTGCTCGGCGTAGGAACCGTTGCCCATCGCGACGTTCCCGGCGCCGCCGGCGGAGCCGGGCGCGATCCACGCGCACTCGTCGGCGTTCTCCTGGCCGTTGTAGGTGGCGTTGCCCGTGTGGTTGGTCCAGCCGCCCGCCGGGTTCTGGTCGGTGATCGTCTCGGCGTACTCGTGGCCCTCGACCATGGTGTAGCCGTCGGTCGTGCCGGCGCTGCCGGAGTTGACGAAGTTCTGGCCGCAGCTCGTGCCCTGGTCCATGACGT
>JAEWFB010000628.1 GCA_023389095.1 Actinomycetes bacterium | reverse complement strand
CCTAGAATCGTGCGGTGACCGCGTACCTCGACCATGCCGCGACGACGCCGATGCTGCCCGCGGCGCTCGACGCGATGACCCGTCAGCTCGCGGTCGTCGGCAACCCGTCCTCGCTGCACCGCACCGGCCGCGAGGCCCGGCGGGCCGTCGAGGAGTCGCGCGAGAAGATCGCCCGTGCGCTCGGGGCCCGCCCCTCCGAGATCGTGTTCACCTCCGGCGGCACCGAGTCGGACAACCTCGCCGTCAAGGGCACCTTCTGGGCCCGCCGCGACGCCGACCCGGCCCGCGTCCGCCTCCTCGTCGGGGCCACCGAGCACCACGCCGTTCTCGACTGCGTCGACTTCCTCGTGGCGCACGAGGGCGCCAAGGTGACCTGGCTCGAGTGCAGCCCGGAGGGCTTCGTCGAGCCGGACACGGTGCGCCGCGCCATCGAGCAGGACCCGGGCTCGGTCGCCCTCGTGTCGGTGATGTGGGCCAACAACGAGGTCGGCACGGTGCAGGACGTGCCGGCGCTCGCCGCGGTGGCCCACGAGTTCGGGGTTCCCTTCCACACCGACGCCGTGCAGGCCGCCGGGCACGTCCCCGTCGACTTCACCGCGAGCGGCGCCGACCTCATGTCGGTGACCGCGCACAAGCTCGGCGGTCCGATCGGCGTCGGCGCGCTCGTGGTGCGCCGCGACGCGACGCTCGTGCCGCTGAGCCACGGCGGCGGGCAGGAGCGCCAGGTGCGTTCGGGCACGCTCGACGCGCCGGCGATCGTCGGGTTCGCGACGGCCCTGACCGCCGCGGTCGCGTCGATGGACTCCGAGGCCGCGCGGCTCGTGGCCCTGCGTGACGCGATCGTCGAGCGGGCCATCCAGGTGGCCCCCGACGTGCGCCCGACGGGCTTCTGGGAGCGCGGCGACGCGACGCGCCGCCTGCCGGGCAACGCCCACCTGCTCGTGCCCGGCTGCGACGGCGACTCGCTGCTCTACCTGCTCGACGCCGCCGGCGTCGCCTGCTCCACCGGCTCGGCCTGCCAGGCCGGCGTCCCGCAGCCGAGCCACGTGCTGCTCGCCATGGGCGTCAGCGAGTCCGACGCGCGCGGTGCCCTGCGCCTGACGCTCGGGCACACCTCCACCGAGGCCGACGTCGAGGCGTTCCTCGCTGCGCTGCCCGCGGCGCTCGAGCGGGCGCGGAGGGCACGCGAGGCCACCTCGTGAGGGTCGTCGCGGCCATGAGCGGCGGCGTCGACTCGGCCGTCGCCGCTGCCCGGATGCTCGACGCCGGCCACGAGGTCGTCGGGGTCCACCTGGCGCTGAGCCAGAGCGCCGCCACCCTGCGCGAGTCGGCGCGGGGCTGTTGCACCATCGAGGACGCGGGTGATGCCCGACGGGTCGCGGACGTGCTCGGCATCCCGTTCTACGTGTGGGACATGGCGGAGCGGTTCAAGCGTGACGTCGTCGACGACTTCCGCGCCGAGTACGCGGCCGGCCGCACGCCCAACCCGTGCCTGCGCTGCAACGAGCGCATCAAGTTCGCCGCCCTGCTCGACAAGGCGCTCGCGCTCGGGTTCGATGCCGTCGCCACCGGGCACTACGCCCGGGTCGTCGAGGTGCCCGACGCGTCGGGCGGATCGGGCGGATCGGGCGGATCGGGCGGATCGGGCGGCACGCGCGTCGCGGCCGGCGTGCGCCGCGAGCTGCACCGGGCCGTCGACGCCGCCAAGGACCAGAGCTACGTCCTGGGAGTCCTCGACGCCGACCAGCTCGCGCGCTCGTTCTTCCCCCTCGGCGACACGACGAAGCCGGACATCCGGCGTGAGGCCGCCGAGCGGGGCTTCTACGTCGCGAACAAGCCCGACAGCCACGACATCTGCTTCATCGCCGACGGCGACACCCGCGGGTGGCTGACGCGCCAGCTGGGCGAGGCGCCGGGTGAGATCGTCGACGCCGACGGCACCGTCGTCGGTGAGCACCGGGGCGCCTTCGCCTACACGGTCGGGCAGCGTCGGGGGCTGTCGCTCGGGCGCCCGGCCGCCGACGGCCGACCCCGCTACGTCGTCGAGGTGCGCCCCGACACCAACCAGGTCGTCGTCGGCACGGCCGACCTGCTCGGCGTCAACGCCATGACCGGGCAGCACGCGCGCTGGTGCGGCCCGGCACCCGAGGGCGTCGTGCGCGTGGGGGCCCAGGTGCGGGCGCACGGCGAGGAGTACCCGGCGACGGCGTGGGCCGACGGTGACCGCGTCGAGGTGCGCCTCGACGACCGGATCCGCGGTGTCGCACCCGGCCAGTCGGTCGTGCTCTACGACGGCACCCGTGTCGTCGGGTCGGCGACGATCGCCGCGTCGCGCCTCGAGCGCGACCCGGTGGCGTGACGGGCGTGACGGCGTGAGGGCGTGATGGTGCCGCTCGCGACCTGCCGGGCGTCCGGGGTCACGCTCGAGGTCCTCGTCGCGGCCTGGAACCGCGCCTACGAGGGCTACCTCGTCGACGTCAGCCGTGACTCCCGCACCCTCTCCGACCACGTCCGCGCGGGCTCGATCGACCTCGAACGCTCCCTGGTGGCCCTCGACGGTGACGAGCCGGTCGGGCTCGCCCTGCTCGGGGTGCGCGCCACGCCGAGGGTGGGGGAGCGGGCCTGGGTCGGCGGCTTCGGCCTCGCGCCCTCGCACCGGGGCCGGGGACATGCGGTACCGCTCGCTGCGGACCTGCTCGACGTCGCGCGGGACAGCGGTGTCAGGCACGTGCGGCTCGAGGTGCTGACCCCGAACGTCGCCGCACGGTGCACCTACGAGCGCGTCGGCTTCCGGGTCGAGCGCCGCCTGCTCGTCCTCGCGGGCCCGCTCGCCGAGCCCGCGGGCGGACGCTCCCGCGGGGCCCGCGTGCTGCGCCTCGAGACCGGCGGGTGGGAGCCCGCGACCGGGGCGCTCGAGCGCCTCGACGGTGGCGCGTCGCAGC
>JAEWFB010000614.1 GCA_023389095.1 Actinomycetes bacterium | reverse complement strand
CTCGAGGGGTGGGCGGCGCCCGACGCGGGGCAGGAGCGGCTCCGCCAGGAGTTCCTCGCCCACCTGGCCGCCCACCCCGACGCCATGAGCAAGCAGGGACCGCCCGCCCACCTGACCGGCAGCGTCGTCGTGCTCGACGCCGACGCCACCTCGACCCTGCTCACCCACCACCGGCGCGCGCTGGCCTGGTTCCAGCTCGGCGGGCACTACGAGGCCGGTGACGCGTCGGTCTGGGACGCTGCGCGCCGTGAGGCCACGGAGGAGTCCGGCATCGACGCGCTCACGGTGCTGCCCGGGATCGTCCAGCTCGACCGGCACGTGCTCGTCGGCGACTTCGGCACCTGCCGCGAGCACCTCGACGTGCGCTTCGCCGCGGTGGTGCCCCGCGACGCGCGGGCCCGGGTCAGCGAGGAGTCGCTGGACGTGCGCTGGTGGCCGGTCGACGGCCTGCCCGCGGGCACGCGGGACGAGCTGGCACCCCTCGTCGAGGCCGGGCGACGCGCCCTGCGCGGCTGATCCGTCGGCCCGCTGCCGGCGCCGTGCTTCCACGGCCGACCGGGCGCGCGCCCGTCAGTCGTCGCTGAGGTCGAGGCCGGCCGCCGCGGAGACGCCCTGGAAGTAGCCGCGCGCCCGCTCGAGGCGCGGGTAGCCCTCGAGGAGCGCCCAGAACTGCGGACCGTGCCCGGGCTGGAGCAGGTGGGCGAGCTCGTGGAGCAGAACGTAGTCGACGACCCACGAGGGCATGCCGTGCAGCTTGTCGGACAGGCGGATCGTGCCGTCGGCCGGCGTGCAGGAACCCCAACGGCTCGCCTGGTTGCCGACCCAGCGGACGCTCGAGGGGATCGCCCGACCGCCGAGGTGCTCACGGGACAGCTCGAGGGCGCGGCGCTGGAGGTCGGCGTCGCTGCGCTGGCGGCGCTTCTCGGACGCGGCGACGCGGGCCACCATGGTGCGCACCCACTCCCCCTCCTCGGCGCGGCTCATCCGCGCCGGGACGAGGACGACGAGGCGCCCCTCCTGCCGGTAGGCCGAGACGGTGCGACGGCGGCGCGGGCTGCGGCGGACCTCGACGGCGACACCGTCGACCACCGTGTGCACCACCTCACGCGACGCCACTGCCATATGGGCAGGGTAGGCCAGGCCACCGACAGCACGCGGGAGCACGGAGCGGACGCGCAGGAGCAGGGAACCCCCACCCCACGGCGTCCACCCCCACCCCGTCGAGTGAGCAACCAGCCCCACCCGTCACTCGACCCCCATCGCTCCCACGCCATCGAGTGAGCACCCAGCCCCACCCGTCACTTCCTTCACGCGGGCCACTGGTACCGGAGTGACGAAGTGCTCACTCGACGGGGGCGGCGGACGTCCGGATCCGGCATCGCCCGGGGGTCTGCTCACGTCGTGCGGACGTCGTGCTCGGGTCGTGATCACGCCCCGCAGACGTCGTGCTCGGGCCGTGCTCACGCCCCGCAGACGTCGTGCTCACGGGGGTCGGTGCCACGCCACGGCGGCCGGAGCGTCGACGAGCACGACGTGTACCTCATCGCCGACGCGCCCGCCCCAGGGGGGATGAGCATGATTTCGTGCTCAGCGTGCTCTAGGGTTGCAGGAGTCGAGGCGCCCGTCGGATGGGCGCCAGCTACAAGGAGACACCAATGGCTGACGAGACCTACAAGGGCGAGTTCTACTGCGTGAAGTGCAAGGAGAAGCGCGAGGCCGAGGGCAAGGTTGTCGTTTCCGACAACGGTCGCCGCATGGCCAAGGGCCAGTGCCCCGTCTGTGGCACGAACCTCAACCGCATTCTGGGCAAGGCCTGACCAGGTCGCGACGGCGTCGCTGACGCCGTACTTCGAGGGGCGGGACCCGAACGGGTCCCGCCCCTCGTGCGTGCCGGTCCCCGGCCGCACGGAGCCTGTGGACGACGCGCTCGCGCCCCGACGTCGGGCTGCCAGCCTGAGCGGACCCGCCCGCCTCTCCACCGACGACGCGGCGACGCGACGACGCGACGACGCCACGTCGCCGCTCGCCGCGTGGCCGCGTCCCCGCTCGAGACTCCCTGGAGGCCCCATGTCCCCGTCCCCGGTCCCGGACCGTCCCCGACTCCCGGCGTGGCTGCGCCCGTACGTGCGCCGTCCCGGCGAGGTCCAGTTCGGCCTGTTGCCAGGGGCGCCCGTCGTCGAGGGGCTCACGGCCTCCGAGGCGGCCCTTCTCGCCGGACTCGACGGGGCCCTGACCCGCGAGCAGACCTACGCCGCCGCGGCCGAGGCGGGAGTGTCCCGTGGGCGCTGGCGCGACGTCCTCCTGCTGGCCGCCTCCCTCGGCGTGCTCGTCGATGCCTCGAGCACCGTCGACGCCGCTCTGCGCGGCCCCGGAGTGGCCCCGCCCGGCCCCTCGGTGGCGGTGGCCGAGCCGCTCGAGGCCGCCACGCGACGCCGGGTCCTCGTCGACGGAGACGCGTCACTGGCCGCCGACGTCGCCGCCGCCCTGGGCGGCACCGGGTCTGCCCTCGTCGTCAGCGAACGGTCCGACGTCGACGTGGCCGTCGCCGCCCCGCTCCGGGACGCGCCGGCCCTCGTCGTGCTCGTCGGGGCACCCCTCGTCGACCCGCGGCGTGGCGACCTCTGGCTGCGCCACGGCGTGCCGCACCTGCCGGTGAGCGGCGCCGGCCCGATGGCCAGCGTGGGCCCTCTCGTGCCCGCCGACGGGTCCGGTCCGTGCCTGTGGTGCCTCGAGCGCCATCGCACCGACCGCGACGACGCGTGGCCCGCCGTCCTGACCCAGGCGATGCGCCACGACGACCCGGCGCCGGCCGGCGTCCGGGTCACCGGGACCTCGCCCTGGCGCGAGCCCCTGGCACCCGGCCTGTCGCAGCTCGTCGCAGGGGCCGTGACGCTCCTGGCCACGCGGGTGCTGCGCGGTGACGTCCTGCCCGGCGGCGTCTCGGTCGAGGTGGGGCTGCCCTGGCCCCGGATGGACCACCGACGCTGGAGTCCGCACCCCTTGTGCACCGCGCATCCGACGGTCGCGGGTGCCCACGGCCGTCGATCGGCGTGAGGTCGGGTATGGGGCCGACCGTCCGCACTCCCGGCCCGAACATCTAGAGTCGGGAGCGGGCCGACAGGACCGGCCCGCCGAGCCCGGCCGAAGGAGGTGCCCGATGACCGACCTGCCCCGCAAGGCCGTCGTGCGCTCGGCCAAGCTCGCGTCCGTGCCCCTCGGGTTCGCCGGCCGCACCGCCCTCGGCTTCGGCAAGCGCATCGGCGGACGGCCCGCCGAGATCGTCACCGCGGAGCTGCAGGCGCGCACGGCCCAGCAGCTCTTCCAGGTGCTCGGCGAGCTCAAGGGCGGCGCCATGAAGTTCGGGCAGGCCATGTCGATCTTCGAGGCGGCGCTGCCCGAGGACCTCTCCGGCCCCTACCGGGTCATGCTGACCAAGCTGCAGGACAGCGCGCCGCCGATGCCCACGAGCTCGGTCCACGGCGTGCTGCGGGCCAGCCTGGGCGCCCGCTGGCGCAACCGGTTCGCCTCTTTCGACGACCAGCCGGTGGCCTCGGCCTCGATCGGCCAGGTGCACCGCGGTGTGTGGGAGGACGGACGGGAGGTCGCCGTCAAGATCCAGTACCCCGGTGCGGGCGCGGCCCTCATGAGCGACCTGCGGCAGATCTCCCGCGTGGCGAAGGTGGCCGCCGGCTGGGTGCCCGGCATCGAGCTCGGCCCGATCCTCGACGAGCTGCGCGAGCGGATGGCCGAGGAGCTCGACTACCGCCTCGAGGCGCAGTCGCAGCGGGCGTTCGCCGCGGCCTTCCGCGACGACCCCGAGTTCGCGGTGCCCGACGTCGTCGAGGGCGCGGAGCACGTCATCGTGTCCGAGTGGCTCGAGGGGCTGCCGCTGTCGCGCATCATCGAGTCGGGCACGCCCGAGCAGCGGGACGCTGCCTCCCAGCTCTACCTCGAGTTCCTCCTCGCGGGCCCGGCCCGCGCCGGGCTGCTCCACGCCGACCCACACCCCGGCAACTTCCGCATCACGCCCGACGGACGCCTCGGCGTCATCGACTTCGGGGCCGTCAACCGGCTGCCGGGCGGCATGCCCGCCGAGATCGGGCCGTTGCTGACCACGGGCCTGAGCGGCAGCGCCGAACAGGTTCTCGACGGCCTGCGGGAGCTCGGCTTCGTCCGCTCGGGCATCGACATCGACCCGCAGCGGCTGCTCGACTACCTCGAGCCGTTCATGGCCCCCTTCCGCGCCGACGAGTTCACCTTCAGCCGCGACTGGCTGCGCGGGGTGTTCGCCCACATCAACGACCCGCGTCAGCCGAACTACGCCGTCGCCTTCAAGCTGAACCTGCCGCGGGAGTACCTGCTCATCCACCGGGTCTGGGGCGGCGGCATCGGCGTCCTGTCCCAGCTCGGCGGCACGGTCCGGGGCCGCGAGGCCGTCGACGCGCTGTTGCCGGGCGCCGACCTGCCTCCGATCGAGGAGCTGCCCACCATCGAGGACCCGGGCGCACGAACCGACGCGTGAACGACCGTCGCGCCGGCTCGTGAGCGAGGCGCGACCGGCTGCGTACCGACGAAACCTGTTGTGCCGCAGGGACCCTCAGGGGCACACACGGGCCCGAGGGTTCACCACCAGGCGGGGTCCAGCTTGCTCTCGATGGAGCGGACGTGCTCGCGGCTGCAGGCCTCGCACGTCCAGGTCGTGCGTCCGCGCTCGGTGCCTCGGCTCCACGACAGGAGGGCCTCCGCGCGGGAGGTGACGCGTCCGCACGAGCCGCACACCATGGGGGCGTCGGCGAGACCTGCGTCGGTGGGGCTGGTGGGCGCGGCGTCCTGCGCTGCGTCGGTGTGCGAGGTGACCATGGGGATCTCCCTTCTCCTCACTTCGAGTATCCGCCGTGGACACGCGTCGCGTGGGAGCCACGCCACAACGGTCGGGCCGCGACGGAGCAGTCAGTGGGAGCCGTGCTGGAGCATCGGGCGAGGTGCGCTGCCCGGGAACGCGGAACCGCGGGTGACGTGCGCGTCACCCGCGGCTCGCTCACTGGCGTTCAGTTGTGTCGTGCTGGTGGAACCGGCGGTGCTGGTCGTGACGTCCCGGTCGGCCGGGACCTGCGTCACTTCTGGCTGTGGCGTCGACTGGCGCGGATCTCCTGGGCGATCAGCCGGGCACTGCGACGGATGCCGCTGCGCTCCTGGCGCTGACTGCGCTGGTTGATCCGGTCGCGAGCCAGCATCTCGAGCTGGTTCATGACGGTCTCCTCGTCTGGGAAGAATGCGGGTGGTCGTGTGGTCGGTGGTCCGGTGATCCATGTGGGCCGCGTCGCGTCACAGGATCAGGCGGCCACGGGGTGCTTGCGCGGACGGCCGCGGGGTCGCTTCCTCGCGACGACGGCGCCCTGGACGAGCAGCTGCCCGCCCCAGACACCCCACGGCTCCTGGCGCTCGAGGGCGCCGGCGAGGCACTGGACCCGTGCCGGGCAGAGCCCGCAGAGGGTCTTGGCGAACTCGACGTCCTCCGGTCGCTCGGCGAACCAGAGCTCGGCGTCATAGTCGCGGCACGGGATGGTCTCGCCGACCTGCTCGGCCTCGGTCCTCATGTCGATCAGTTCGCTCAGCTGCATCGTTCTCACCTCCGTCTCCGGGGCTCCTGCGGTGAGGTGCCCCTGCTCACTCGTTGTCGTCGTGCTCTCGGTTCGGGTCCGAAGGCCGGCACCGGTGGTGCGGGTCTCGGTCCTGCTGCTCGGCATCCGAGGAGTCATCTCTGTGTCCCTGATCTGTTCGTGTCTGTCGCGGCCCCCGGTCGGGCGCCGCTGCGTGGTGGCGGTTACTGCGGTGGAGCGGCAATCGGTCCTGGTACGTGCCCGGGAAACACGAAGGCCGCGGACCCGGTGATGTCGGGTTCGCGGCCTGGAGGTGAGGCTCGTGGTCTGGGTGTCAGACCGGTGGCCTCCCAGAGCGGGAGCGAACGACATCGGTGGTCTTGTAGGCGGGGGCGAACGTGCGGCCGAGGACCGAGACGTCTCCCGTGATCGGGGCGCGGAGATCGGCGACACGACCGCCCTGGACGGCGGCGGACACAGCGGTCCCCTGGCCCTCGAACGTGGAGTGCGCAAGACGGATCGGGCCGGCAACGCGCGGACGCACGGAAAGGACGCAGGAAACTGCGTTCATCGTCATCGTGGTGATGTCCATCAGGCCGACCCTCCTATCTCTGTCTCGCGAACCCCAGCTGGCCACCTGAGCCACTGGGCTTGACGTGCTAAAGGGTACGCGGGGCGCGAGTTGCCGAACAACTCATTTAACGAAGATTTCCGAAGTTTTTTCACGCGATCTCAAGGATTTGCGGATTCCTTTGCGGCAGAACGGCTTTCAAGCAGCGCTTCTGGATCCGCCCCCCCGAGGATGGCGAGCACGTCCGCGCCGTACTGCTCGATCTTGCGGGCCCCGACCCCGCTGATGGCCGCGAGACCGGCGTCGTCGGACGGCGCCTCCTCGGCGATCGCGGTGAGGGTGGCGTCGGTGAAGACGACGTAGGCGGGGACGCTCGCCGTGCGCGCGACGGCCAGCCTCCACGTGCGCAGCCGCTCGAAGGTGGCCTCGTCGTACGTGGGCGGGCACGCGTCGCAGCGGCCCGTCTTGCGCTGGGCCGCGGTGGTCAGCTCGGCGCCGCAGCCCCGGCAGAAGGCCAGGCGTGCCTGCTTCGGGGTGGACCGGCGTGAACCGCCGCTGCGGACCTCGGCCCGGGCACCGGACCCGAGGATCTCTGCGGCCGGCGCGAGGAAGCGCGACACGCGGCGGGTGGCGCGGGCACCGGGGGTGCGTGCCGAGGACCACGAGACGACCAGCCGCCGCCGAGCCCGGGTCAGCCCCACGTAGAGGAGACGGCGCTCCTCCTCGACGGCATCGGGCCCCTCTGCCATCGAGATGGGGATGAGGCCGTCGGAGGCGCCGACGATGAAGACGGTGTCCCACTCGAGGCCCTTGGCGGCGTGCAGGCTCGCGAGGGTGACGCCCTGGACGGCGGGCGCGTGCTGCTCGGCGGCGCGTCGGTCGAGCTCGGCGACGAGCTCGGGCAGCCGGGCCTCGGGAGCCGCCGCCGTCATGTCGTCGGCCAGCGTGGCGAGGGCGCTCAGCGACTCCCAGCGCTCGCGCGTCGCTCCCCCGCCCGACGGGGGCTCCGGCGACCAGCCGGCCCCGGTGATGACGTCGCGGGTGATGCTGCCGAGCGACTTCTCGCCGTCGTCGCTGCGGGCGGCTCCGCGCAGCAGCAGGATGGCGTCACGGACCTCCTTGCGCGCGAAGAACCGCTCACCGCCGCGCACGAGGTAGGGCACGTCGGCGTCGGTCAGCGCCGACTCGAAGGCCGCGGACTGGGCGTTGGTGCGGAACAGCACGGCGATCTCGGCCGCCTCGTGGCCGTCGTCGACGAGGGCACGGATGCGGGCGGCGACCGCCGCGGCCTCGGTCGGGTCGTCGGCGTGCGAGAGCAGCTCGGGCACGGGGCCGTTCTCGCCCTGGGCCTGCAGGCGCACCGCGCCCTCGCGCGCGGCCTGGGTGCCCGAGCCGACGATGGTGTTGGCGAGCGAGACGATCTGCGGCGACGACCGGTAGTTGCGCACGAGCCGCACCACCTGGGCCCCGCGGAAGCGCTTGGGGAAGCCGACGAGGTGGCGCGGGCTGGCTCCGGTGAAGGAGTAGATGGTCTGGGCGGGGTCGCCGACGACGGTGATGTCGGTGCGCTCACCGAGCCAGAGGTCGAGCAGCCGCTGCTGGAGGTCGTTGACGTCCTGGTACTCGTCGACGACGAACTGCCGGTACTGCGACCGGACCGTGCGGGCGATGTCGTCGCGCTCGTCGAGGATGCCGACGGTGAGCAGCAGGACGTCCTCGAAGTCGATGACGCCGCGGCGCTGCTTGACGTCCTCGTAGGCCTCGAAGAGGCGGGCCATCGCCGTGTGGTCGACGCCGGGCGGCTCGCGGTGGGCCTCGCGCGCCCGCGTCGCGTACGACTGGGGCGTCAGGAGGTTGACCTTGGCCCACTCGACCTCGGCCGCGAGGTCGCGGATCGTCGTGCGGTCGAACTGCATCCGTAGCCGGGAGGCGGCCTCGGCGACCGCAGGCGCCTTGTGGCTCATGACCTCGGGGGCCGCCCCACCGATGGCCTGCGGCCAGAAGTAGTGCAGCTGGCGCAGCGCGGCGGCGTGGAAGGTGCGGGCCTGCACCCCACCGACGCCCAGGCCACGCAGGCGCGTGCGCATCTCCCCTGCCGCGCGTGCGGTGAAGGTCAGGGCGAGCACGCGCTGGGGCTGCTGGGCTCCGGAGTGCACGGCGTAGGCGATGCGGTGGGTGATGGCGCGCGTCTTGCCCGTGCCGGCGCCGGCGAGGATGCACAACGGGCCGGCCGGGGCGACGGCGACCTCACGCTGCTCGGGGTCGAGGCCGGCGAGGATGTCGTCGGCCGAGCGCGCCGGACCGGCAGGCGCGGCGGGATCGGAGGGGCTTGCGGGGCGTGCGGGGCGTGCGGGGCTCAGGAGTGATCACCCTTCGAACGGTGGTCGGACGCGCCGGCGAGGACGTCGGCGGCGTGGTCGGGCACGTAGTTCTGGTCGGCCTGGGGTGGCCGCTCGTACCCGCGCGGCGCCGGACGCTCCGGCACGGGCGGCACGTCGGGCGTCATCGGCTCGTGCGGGATGGACGTGAGCAGGTGGTGCATGACGTTGACCCGCGAGCGCCGCTTGTCCTCGGACTCCACGACGTGCCAGGGCGCCCACTCGGTGCTCGTGGCGGCCATCATGAGGTCCTTGGACTCGGAGTAGTCCTCCCACCGGGTGATGGACTCGAGGTCCATGGGCGAGAGCTTCCACTGCCGCATGGGGTCCTTGGCCCGCGAGCGGAAGCGGCGCTCCTGCTCGACGTCGGACACGCTGAACCAGTACTTGCGCAGGATGATGCCGTCGTCGACGAGCATCTGCTCGAAGACCGGCGCCTGGGCCAGGAACCGGTGGTACTGCTCGTCGGTGCAGAAGCCCATGACCCGCTCGACGCCGGCCCGGTTGTACCAGGAGCGGTCGAACAGGACGATCTCGCCGGCCGCCGGCAGGTGCGCGACGTAGCGCTGGAAGTACCACTGGCTGCGCTCGCGGTCGGTGGGTGCTGGCAGCGCCGCGATGCGGGCGACGCGCGGGTTGAGGTACTCGGTGATGCGCTTGATCGCCGACCCCTTGCCGGCGGCGTCGCGGCCCTCGAAGACGACGACCACGCGTTTGCCCCGGGCCCGCACCCACTCCTGGAACGAGACGAGCTCGGACTGGAGGCGGCGGACCTCGGCCTCGTAGACCCCGACGTCCATCTTCCGGGGTCGTTTTGCACCGTGCGAGGCCATGGAGTCATCCTTGCATCGAGGGGCGACACGTGTGACGGGTCGTCCCCAGCCGGCACGGCAACCGTGCGGCGACGCAGCTCCGGCCGCACGGGCTGGACGACGAGAAGGAACGGCATGCCGAAGGTCACCCCGGACGAGGGCTCGATCACGATGTTCACGACGACGTGGTGCGGTTACTGCACCCGGCTCAAGGGCCAGCTGACGCGTGAGGGCGTGCCGTTCACCGAGATCGACCTCGAGGCCAACCCCGAGCACATCGAGTACGTCGAGCAGGCCAACGGCGGCAACCGCACGGTCCCGACCGTCGTCTTCCCCGACGGCACGGCCGCGACGAACCCCTCCCTCGCCGAGGTCAAGCAGCGCCTGGTCGGCTGAGGCCCGCGCCGCGTCCCGACGCGTCCCGCACGGCCGCCGGCACGTGCGGGCGCCGGGCTGAGGCGTCGGGCGACGCTCACCAGCGCGGCGACGGGCCGCCGGTGACCGACTCGACCGTGGCACCGAGCCACAGCTCGATGATCCGCTTGGCGATGGAGATCCCGCTCGGCGTCCGGATCGTGCCGCCCACGAGCAGGTAGCGGTACTCCTCCCGGGTCACCCACCGGGCCTCGGCGATCTCGGCGGGGTCGGGGACGAGGTCGGTGGCGCTCGTCGTGGCCGCGAAGCCGATCATCACCGACGAGGGGAAGGGCCACGGCTGGTTGCCGAGGTAGCGGGCGCCCTCGATGACGATGCCCACCTCCTCGTGGACCTCGCGGGCCACGGCGGCCTCGAAGGACTCTCCCGGCTCGACGAAGCCGGCGAGCACGGAGAAACGGCCCTCCGGCCAGTGCGCGCCCCGTCCGAGGAGCAGCCGGTCGTCGCGGTCGACGACCGACATGATGACCGCGGGGTCGGTGCGGGGGTAGTGCTCGCTGCCTTCCCGGGTGCACCGGCGCACCCAGCCGGCCTGCACGGCCTCGGTGGGTGCGCCGCAGCGCGGGCAGAACCGGTGCGAGGCGTGCCAGTGCGCCAGCGCGAGGGCCGTGGTGAAGACCCCCGCGTCGCGGGCGGCCATGGCCTCCCCCGCCTGCCGCAGCGTCAACCAGCCGTCCGACGCGTCGGACGCGACGGACGGGGCGGACGCGTCCGTGACGACGTCGGCGGCCGGCTCGACGACGGCGACGTGGGCGACTCCGTCGGCATCGCGCCCGAGGTGCAGGACGAGGCGGTCGGCGTCGGCGGGCTCGGGGGCACGGGTGGACAGGGCCAGTGCACCGGACCCGTCCGGGACGGTGTGGAGGCGGTCGCCGCGGACCTCGACGACGCGGGTGCGCGGGTCGGCGAGGAGCTCCCGCACGGCGCCCGGGCGCCCTCGCTCGTGGGCGGCACGGTCGAGGGTGCCCCGGGAGAGCGCGAGATCGGTCAGGGTGTCGTCGACCTGGGCCACGCCCCCAACCCTAGGACGCGGGCCGTGGCGGCCGACGCCGGCCACCACCGCACGAGCCCCGTGCAGTCCACCCCGGTCCACCGGGCGGCGCGGCGCGACCGGGCCGGGCACCCCGCCTCCCACGATCGGGCGCACCCGCGCCCTACCGTGGTCGCGTGACGCGCAGCCCCCTGTTCCTCGCCGCCCTGGCGAGCTCTGCCGTGCCGGGCCTCGACCCCGTCTCGGTGCGGGGCGTCGCCGCGCACACCGACGACCGGTTCGAGATCGCGCACGTGCGTGACCGCCAGGAGCGGGAGTGGGTCGTCAAGGTGCCCCGCACGCCCGGCGCCGGTGCCCAGCTCGACGACGTCGTCGCCCTCTCCGGGCTGCTCGCGCGGCGCCTCGACCTGGCCGTCCCGGCCTACCACGGCCACGCCCCCGTCGCCGAGGGCCGCGCCGCCGTGTACCCGCGCGTCGAGGGCCGTCCACTCGACTTCACCGCCGTGCCGCCCGGCCCGCTCGCCGAAGCCGTCGGCCGAGCCCTCGCCCACGTGCACAACGTCGAGCACCTGCTCTACGAGGAGGCCGGGCGTCCCACCTACGACGCAGAGACGCACCGGCACCGACGCCTGTCCGACCTCGACCGCGCAGCCGCCACGGGGCACGTCCCGACCGGCCTGCTCACCCGCTGGGAGCGTCTCCTCGAGGACGTCTCGATGTGGCGGTTCGCGCCCACGGCCGTGCACGGCACCTTCACCGGCCCCAACGTGCTCGCGGTGTTCGACGACGACGAGGACGCCTCGAGCGGACGCATCGTGGGCCTGCTCGCCTGGGAGGAGTCGCGCGTCGGGGACCCGGCCGACGACTTCGCCGACCTCGTGGCCGCTCTCGATCCCGACGCCTTCGACACCGTCCTCGCCGCCTACGCCGAGTCGCGGGTCGAGCGGCCGGACGCCCACCTCGTGCACCGGGCGCGCCTCGCCGCCGAGATGGCTGCCCTGGCCACGCTCCTGCAGGCCTCCTCCGAGGGGCGCACCGACGCCGTGGCGCGCACCGCGGCCCTGCTGCGCGAGCTCGACGAGCACGTCGAGGAGCTCGACGCCGAGTACGCGCGGGAGGACGCCGTGCGCACCGAGCGCACGCGTGCAGCGCAGACCGGTGCGGAGACCGGCGCGGCCGGCGACCTCGACCCCGACGACCCGGAGCGGCCGCTCCCGGCGGACGCCGTCGAGCCCGGCCTGGCGTTCCCGATGCTCGCCGAGACGCAGGCGGTCCCGATGGCCGCGCTGCTGCGCGACGGCCCGGCACCGGAGACCCAGGCGGTCCCGATGGCCCAGCTGCTGCGCGACGAGACCGCGACGCAGACCCAGGCGGTCCCGATGGCCCCGCTCCTGCGCGACGAGCCCGAGCCCTCCGACACCTCGACCTCCGACACCTCGACCTCCGAGGCGAGCCCGGCCTCCGCAACGTCCGGCGCGGCCGACACGGGCACCGTCGGCGACAGGTCCGAGGCAGAAGCTGGCGACCGCCCGCCCCTTCGGGGGGCGGCCACCGTGCTCATCGACCCCTCGGTCGACGTGCCCCCTCCGGTCGAGGAGACGCCGGCCGAGGCCACGGCTGCCTCTCACCAGGAGGTCTCCTCCCCCACCGACGCCCCGGCGCCGACCCCTGCGGACCCGGCCGACGCGCCGGAGCGGGCCGTCGAGCCGGAGCCCGCGCAGGGTGACGACCGTCGCGACGGGACGCACCCTCGCCGCCCCGAGCCGGTGCCGTACGTCGATGCAGCCGACTCCTCGCCGTTCGAGATCGACGAGGTCGAGGCCCTACCCGAGTCCTCGACGGAGTCCGGCCGAACCGGCTGAGCCCGTCACTCCGGCAGGGTCCGCAGCAGGTCGAGCAGCTGCTGCTCCCCCGGCAGCTCCGGGCGCACGGTGACGCCCTCGGCCGCGTAGTAGAAGGCGGCGTCGACGTGCTCCGGCGCCACCCCGCGGAGCCGGGCGAAGGCGAGGGCGTAGGCCCCGAGCTGGAGGGCCCGCACGGCGGCGTCGCGGCCGGTGGGACGGGCCCCGGTCTTCCAGTCGACGACGGTGAAGCCGCCGCCGGGCCGCCGGAACACGGCGTCGACGCGACCGCGCACGGCGATGCCGTCGACGACGGTCTCGATCGACAGCTCGACCTCCTCGGGCACCTTGCCCGCCCACTCGCTGGCGAGGAAGTGCTCCTTCATGGCGTCGAGGCCGGCGTCGTCGGCCGCTCCCTGGTCGGCGCTGCCGGGCAGGTCGAAGAGGTCGACGATGGCCGCGCTCGAGTAGTGCTCCTCCACCCACGCGTGGAAGGCCGTGCCCTGCCGGGCTGCCACGGCCGGCGGTTGCGGCATCGGGCGGCGCAGCGACATCGCGAAGGCCTCGACGTCGCGGGCGATCGACACGACGGCCGACGCCGACAGGTGCCGGGGCACGTCGACGACCGGCTCCTGCCCCCGGGCCCGCCGTGCCGCGCGTTCCGCGAGCAGCAGACGCAGGTCATCGACCCGCGGGTCGCCTTGCGGCACAGGAACACCCGAGTCCATGACCGACGCCAGCCGCGAGGCCACGGCCTCCAGGGCACCGCGCCGGTCGCCCATCGGGTCGTGCGGCCACATCGCCGAGACGGGCACGGCCAGGTGCGGGTTGGTGGGTGCCGCGGCCTTGCCCTTGTCGTCGACGACCGGCTCGGGCGCCGGCTCCCAGTGGGTGCGGGTCACCTCGCCGGGCATCGCCTCGCACACCTCGGTCAGGAAGCGCGAGGGCACCGACAGCGTCTTCTTCGTCACGCCCCACACGTGGCAGGACAGCAGCATCTCGGAGCGGGCGCGGGTCAGCGCGACGTAGGCGAGGCGTCGCTCCTCGGCCACGGCGTGCCGGCCGCCGTCGAGCACGAAGGTCTCGATGGCGGCGCTGAGCGCCTTGCGGTCGGGAGCGGCGCGCCAGTCGAGGAAGGGCAGGCCGTCGCGGTCGCCGCGCAGGTCGTACGGCACGGAGTCGAGGCCGACGAGCCAGCCCTTGTCCTTGGGCTCACCGGCACACGCGTACTCGACGGGGTCGGCGTCGTCGACGACGGACACCGACGTGGCGGAGTGGGCCGGGAAGACCCCCTCGACGAGCGAGGGCACGGCGACGACGTCCCACTCGAGCCCCTTGGCCGCGTGGACCGTGAGCACCTGGACGGCGTCGGCGTCGGACTCGACGTGCCCGGCGTCGAGTCCGCGCTCCTGGTCGCGTGCCGCGTCGAGCCAGGACAGGAACCCCGAGAGCGTCGGGCGGTCCGAGCTCGTGGCGTAGCGGGCGGCGACGTCGGCGAACGCGTCGAGGTGGACGCGGGCGGTGGAGGCCGTGTGCTCGGCGCGGGCCAGCACCTCGATGTCGAGCCCGATCGCCACCTCGGCCTCGCCGACGAGGTCGACGAGCGGCAGCGCGGTGAGGCGCCGGAGACGACGGACGACGTCGGCGAGGTCGTGGAGCCGGCGCAGCGCCTCGTCGCCGATGCGGGCGCCGTCGCGGCCGGTCCAGCCCGGCCGTGGCAGCTCGTCGAGGGCCTCGACGAGGGTGGCGGTGTCGGCGCTGTCGGAGGCGAGGTCGGACCCCCGCCGGTCCGACGCGTCGTCGCTGTCCCCGGCTGCGGCGTCGGGGCTGGGCGGCTCGTCCGGCCCGGACGCCGACGCCTCCGGCGCGCCGAGCGGGAGGGCACCTTGGGTGGTGGGGGCGGCGCCGACCCGCCACGGTCGCGAGTGCAGCTCGCGCGCCCACGACCACAGTCCGGCGAGGTCGGCCGCACCGAGCCTGACGACCGGTCCGGTGAGCAGGCGCATGAGCATGTCGCCGCGCGTCGGGTCCTGCACGACCCAGAGGGCCGCCACGAGGTCGCTGACCTCGGGAGTGACGAGCAGTCCGCCGAGACCGACGACCTCGACGGGGAGGTGGTGCCGGCGCAGCGCCTCGAGCACGATCGGGAAGCTGGACCGGCGGCGGCACAGGACCGCTGCGGAGCGCCCGGTGCGCCGCCCCGACGGAGTGCTCCAGCGGCTCGCGATCCACGCCGCGACGTGCTCGGCCTCGGCCTCGGCGGTGTCGAGGCGGGCCACCGAGATGGCCCCGCGGCCGGCGTCGGGCCTGGCCCGGAGCGGCTGCACGTGCTCGGTGGCGAGCGGGCCGGCGGTGACGTTGGCGGCCTCGAGGATGGCGGCGTCGTTGCGCCAGCTCGTCGACAGCGGCAGCACCGACGCCGCGCCCGACGCGTCGGCGAACTCGCCGGGAAAGCGCAGGAGCGTCGTGGCGGACGCGCCGCGCCAGCCGTAGATCGACTGGTTGGGGTCGCCGACGGCGGTCAGGGCGACGTCACGGTGGTGGAAGAGCGATCGCAGCAGCGCCAGCTGGGCCTCGGAGGTGTCCTGGAACTCGTCGAGCAGGACGGCGCGGAACCGCTCGCGCTCGGTGGCGCCGACGGCCGGGACCGAGCCGGACAGCCTTGCGGCGACGGCCATCTGGTCGGCGAAGTCGAGCGACTCGCGCTCGCGCTTGAGGTCGAGGAACGCCTGCACGATGGGCAGCACGGTGCGCCGCTCGCGCAGGACCGCCAGGGCGTCGCGGGCCGGCGTGGTGCTGCCGCGGCCCTCGCCGTCGGGCAGCGACTCGAGCCGCGTGATGACGGCGTCGAGGTGCTCGATGACCTCGGACGGCGTGCGCACGTGCTCGGCCATCTCACCGGCGAGCGCCATGACGGCCGAGATGACGGTGGACTCGCTCTTGACGACGTCCTCCATCGGGCCGTCCCAGCGCGCGACCGCCTCGGCCGCCAGCTGCCAGGCGCCGGCCTCGGTGAGGACGCGGTACTCGGGCTCGATACCGACGCGGAGGGCGTGCTCGCGCACGAGCCGCCCGGCGTAGGCGTGGTACGTGGAGACGGTGGGCGTGCCCCCGAGCACCTCGGCGCCGGTGCCGTCGTCGGCGGGCGGCTCCCACAGCCCGGCCCGCACGAGGCCGCGCAGGCGCTTGCCGATGCGCTGGCTCAGCTCGGCGGCGGCCTTGCGGGTGAAGGTGAGGCCGAGCACCTGGTCGGGGGCGACGAGGTCGTTGGCGACGAGCCAGACGACGCGCGCAGCCATCGTCTCGGTCTTGCCCGACCCGGCTCCGGCGACGACGAGCAGCGGGCGCGGGCCTGCCTCGATGACCGCGGCCTGCTCGGCGGTGGGTGGCGGCATGCCCAGGGCGCGGGCGATGTCGAGCGCCGAGTGCCGCGGCATCGCCCCGCCGTCCCTGCCGGGCAGCGACGCCCCTGCCATGGCCTGCGTCGTGGTGGTCACAGCGCGTCCCCCTCGGGCTGGACCGGGCACGAGGACCGCACCGGGCAGGTCTCGCACGCCTTGCCCTGGGCCGCGACGAACTCCGCCGCGCCCATCCCCTCGGCCGTCGACTCGACCAGCGCCCGCGCCCACGCCGGGTCGGGACTTGCCTCGAGGGCCGGCTGCGGCAGGACGCTCGGCTTGAGTCCGGACAGCCCGGCCTTGCCGATGAAGACGAGCGCGGCGCCGGCGCTGTCGGTGCCGAGCTGGGGGAAGCCGTTCTCCTGCACCGCCACCTGGTAGGCGCCGAGCTGCCCGTGCTCCGCGAGCTCGGCGCGCGACGGCTTGGACGAGCCGGTCTTGAGGTCGACGATGCGGATGCCGCCGGACGCGTTGCGCTCGATGCGGTCGACCCGGCCGCCGAGCAGGGCCCGCCCGACCGGCACCCGGAAGTCCTTCTCGATGCCGACCCGCTGCCACGTGCTCTCGGCGTCGTCGCGGTAGGAGACGAAGCGGGCCACCATGTCGTGGGCCTCGCGGCGGGTGCGCTCGGTGGTCCAGCCGGGGCGCAGCCCGAGCCGGCCCCAGCGCGCGTCGACCTCGGCGCGCAGCTCGGCGAGGGGCGCGTCGGGCAGCTCGGCGACGACGTCGTGGACGAACGTGCCGACCGACGCGGCCCCGAGCTGGGTGCCCTCCCCGCCCACCGAGGTGAGGAACCAGCGCAGGCCGCAGTCGGAGAAGTAGGTGACCTTCGAGGGCGACACGGGCACGGGCTCGTCGGGGCGGCGCACCGGGCGGTCGTCGGTGAGCGGGCGAAGCGCCCACCACGACGCCGGGTCGGCCCCGCGAACCCCGGCCTGGGCCGCCGCCGCGAGGACGGCGAGCGCGGGCTCGGCCACTCCGGCGTCGGGGCTGACGACCTCGCGGCGCAGCTCGCCGACGAGGCCCGACAGCGTCATGGTGCGGGCGACCTCGGAGTGCGGGCGCACCTCAGCCGCAACGCCTTCGCCCTCCGGCGGGTCGACGAGGTCGAGGTAGACCGAGGGCTGCTCGTCCTCGTTGCCGACGGCGGTGACGAGCAGGCGCTCGGTGGCGCGGGTGACCGCGACGTGGAACAGGCGGGTCTCGTCGTAGCGGACCTGGGCCTGGGCGGCGCGGAAGCCGAGCGGCCGCTCGGCGACGACGGCGACGAGGTCCTCCGACCCCAGCACCGAGCCGCGCAGCCGGAGGTCGGGCCAGACGCCCTCCTGCACGCCCGCGACGACGACGATGCGCCACTGCCGCCCGGCGGCCGACTGCGGCGTGAGCAGGGCGACGCTGCCGCCGGCCTGCCCACGCGCGGCGAGGGTGTCTCCGGGGACGTCCTGGCCCAGGACGTGGTCGAGGAACTTGTCGGGGCCGGCGGTCGGGAGCCGGTCGACGTAGGCGCCGGCGGCGTCGAAGAGGGCCAGCACGGCGTCGAGGTCGCGGTCGGCGCGCTCGCCGGGCGGCCCGCCCGCCAGGGC
>JAEWFB010000425.1 GCA_023389095.1 Actinomycetes bacterium | reverse complement strand
GGGCCTCGCGGCCCGCGTCGAGGCGGGCGGCTGGGCCACGCCGGACACCGAGGCGCGCCGGTGGCTGGGCCGCTACACCGACCTGCCCGCCGGATGACGTAGACTTAAAGCCCGTGGTGGAAACGACGAAGCACATCTTTGTGACCGGGGGCGTGGCCTCTTCGCTCGGCAAGGGCCTCACGGCATCCAGCCTCGGACGACTTCTCCGTTCGCGCGGTCTGCGCGTGACGATGCAGAAGCTCGATCCCTATCTCAACGTCGACCCCGGGACGATGAACCCGTTCCAGCACGGTGAGGTCTTCGTCACCGACGACGGGGCCGAGACCGACCTCGACATCGGTCACTACGAGCGCTTCCTCGACGTCAACCTCGTCGGCAGCGCCAACGTCACGACCGGGCAGGTGTACAACAACGTCATCGCCAAGGAGCGCCGCGGCGAGTACCTCGGCGACACCGTCCAGGTGATCCCGCACATCACGAACGAGATCGTGTCGCGGATGCGGGCGCTGGCCACCGGCGGTCCCGACGCCCCCGACGTCATCATCACCGAGATCGGCGGCACGGTCGGCGACATCGAGTCGCTGCCCTTCCTCGAGGCCGCGCGCCAGGTGCGCCACCTCATCGGCCGCGACAACAGCTTCTTCCTGCACGTCTCGCTCGTGCCGTACCTGGCCCCGAGCGGTGAGCTGAAGACGAAGCCGACGCAGCACTCGGTCGCCGCCCTGCGCCAGGTCGGCATCCAGCCCGACGGGCTCGTGCTGCGTGCCGACCGCGAGATTCCCGAGTCGATCAAGCGCAAGATCTCGCTCATGTGCGACGTCGACGTCGATGCCGTCGCCGCGGCCGTCGACGCCCCGAGCATCTACGACATCCCGAAGGTGCTGCACCGCGAGCGCCTCGACGCCTACGTCATCCGCCGTCTCGGCCTCAACTTCCGCGACGTCGACTGGACCGAGTGGGACCAGCTGCTCCAGCGCGTCCACGACCCCGAGCACGAGGTCGAGGTCGCGCTCGTCGGCAAGTACATCGACCTGCCCGACGCGTACCTGTCCGTCACCGAGGCCCTGCGCGCCGGTGGCTTCCACCACGACGCCAAGGTCACCATCCGCTGGGTCGCGAGCGACGAGTGCCAGACGCCGGCCGGGGCCCAGCGGGCCCTCGGCGGCGTCGACGCGATCCTCGTTCCCGGCGGCTTCGGCGTGCGCGGCATCGAGGGCAAGCTCGGCGCGCTGACCTGGGCCCGCGAGAAGCAGGTGCCGACTCTCGGCATCTGTCTCGGCCTGCAGTGCATGGTCATCGAGTACGCGCGCACCGCGCTCGGCGTCGCCGACGCGAGCTCGACCGAGTTCGACCCGCAGACCCAGCACCCCGTCATCGCGACGATGGAGGAGCAGAAGGCGTTCGTCGAGGGCGCCGGCGACCTCGGCGGCACGATGCGCCTCGGCCTCTACCCGGCCGCCCTCAAGGAGGGCAGCGTCGTGCGCGAGGCGTACGGCTCGGCCGAGGTCAAGGAGCGCCACCGGCACCGCTACGAGGTCAACAACGCCTACCGTGCGGACCTCGAGAAGGCCGGCCTCGTGTTCTCGGGCACCTCGCCCGACGGCACGCTCGTCGAGTTCGTCGAGCTGCCCCGCGACGTGCACCCGTACTACGTGTCGACGCAGGCCCACCCGGAGTTCCTGTCGCGCCCGAACCGCGCCCACCCGCTCTTCGCCGGCCTCGTCGGGGCGGCGCTCGAGCGCCAGCGCGGTGAGCGGCTCGTCGAGGTGGAGCGTCCCCGGTCCGAGGGCGGCCCCGAGGCGACGTCGGACGTCGTGGACGACGCCCACGACGTCGTCCTCTCCCAGGTGCCGGTGGCCGTCGCCGCCGACCACGACTGACGCGTGAGCCACCCTGACAGGTCGGGCCGCTCCGGGCTGTCCGCGCCGATCGGCTCGGGCGCGGACCTCGTGGAGGAGTGGCGCAGCCACCCCGTCGTCGACTCGGAGCTCGCGTTCGAGGGGATCATCTTCGACGTCCGCCGCGACCGGGTCGACCTCGGCGCCGGTGGGGTGGTGACCCGCGACTACATCGAGCACCCGGGCGCCGTCGCCGTCCTCGCCCTGCGCGAGGTCGGCGGCGAGCCGCACGTGCTGCTCATCCGGCAGTACCGACACGCCTCGACGGGGTTCGTGTGGGAGCTGCCGGCCGGGCTCCTCGACGTCGTGGGGGAGCCGCCGTGGCAGGCCGCCGCCCGTGAGCTCGCCGAGGAGGTCGACCTGCGCGCCGACGACTGGCACGTGCTCGCCGACGACGTCACCTCACCCGGCGCGTTCGCCGAGACGGTCCGCGTCTTCCTCGCGCGTGGCCTGCACGACGTGCCCGAGCCGGACCGTCACGAGCGCACCGCCGAGGAGTTGACCCTCCGCCCGCTCTGGGTGCCGCTCGACGACGCCGTCGACGCCGCGCTCGCCGGTCGCATCAGCAACTCGGCGACGCTCGTCGGCCTGCTGGCCGCGCACGCCTCACGCTCCGGCGGCTGGTCGTCGCTCCGCCCGCGCGACGCCGCGTGGCCGGCGCGCGAGGCACAGGCCGCACGGCGGTGAGCGGGGTCTGCGCGTGACGGGCCCCGCTGGGGGACAGGCGTGCCCGTGTGGCAGCGGCCTCGACCTCGCCGGGTGCTGCGGCCCTGTCGTCGACGGTGGACGCCGTGCCGCGACGGCCGAGGAGCTGATGCGCTCGCGCTACACCGCGTTCGCCACCGGCGCGGCCGACCACCTCTTCCGCACCTGGCACCCGAGGACCCGCCCGGACGCCGTCGAGCTCGACGCCTCGACGCGGTGGACCGGCCTCACCGTCGTCCGCACCGAGGACGGCGGACCCGGGGACGACCACGGGGTCGTCGAGTTCGTCGCGTCGTGGGAGGACCGGGGCGTCGGGTCAGCCGGCGCCGGCGGCACGGGTCGGGGCGAGCTGCACGAGGTCAGCCGCTTCACCCGCCGGGCCGGCCGCTGGCTCTACGTCGACGGCGACCACTCCTGACCGACGGCGCAGCACCGCCACGGCGACACCCCCGAGCAGCAGGACGCCCCCGGCCAGCTCGAGCGGGTGCGGGCGCTCGGCGTAGACGAGCCCCGCGGCGGCCATGCCGAAGACGGGCACGAGCATCGCGAAGGGCGTGACGCGCGCGACGGGGTACCGCGCGAGCAGCGTGTTCCAGATGCCGTAGCCGACGAGCGATGACAGGTAGGCGGTGTAGGCCGTCGAGACCAGAGCCGGCCACTGCACGTGCGTCAGGGCGTGGCCGACGGCGTCGGGACCCTCGAGCAGCAGCGACAGCGCGAGGGCGGGCAGCGGGACGACGAGTCCCGACCAGACGGTGATCCCGGGGCCGGCCCCCGGCCCGAGCGCCCCGGCGCGTCGGGTCAGGACGTTGCCGACCGCCCATGACACGGCAGCGAGCACGAGGACGACGAGGGGCAGCAGGGGCGCGGACAGCCCGCGGCCGGCGGCGATGGTGAGCAGCCCTGCGCCGCCGAGGGCCACGCCGACGCGCTGGGTCGTCGAGGGGCGCTCGCGCAGCCACACCGCGGCGATGACGACGGTGAGCAGCACCTGCGCCTGCAGCACGAGCGAGGCCAGGCCGGGTGGCATCCCGAGGTGCAGCGACACGTAGAGCAGGGCGAACTGGCCCAGGCTCGTGAAGAGCCCGATGAGGGCGAGGTCGCGCCACGGCAGCGCCGGGCGTCGCACGAGGAAGACCGCCGGAACGCAGACGACGACGAACCGCACCGCGAGGAACAGCAGGGGAGGGACGGAGTCGAGACCGGTGCGGATCGCGACGAAGTTCGTGCCCCAGAGCAGGGCGACGAGGACGGCGAGGGCGGTGTCACGGCGGCGCATGGGCCCATCGTGGGGGAGACCGACCGTTCACGTCCATCAAACTGTCATGCCAGCCACTGTGTAGCATTGCTGCATGATCGACCCGGTCGCCCTCCGCTCCCTCGTCGCCGTGGAGAGCCACGGCTCCGTCGGGGCTGCCGCGACCGCCCTCGACTACACCCCGAGCGCGGTCTCGCAGCAGATCAAGCGCCTCGAGAGCCAGACCGGCGTCCAGCTGCTCGAGCGGCAGGGCCGCGGCGTCCTGCTCACCGAGGCAGGCCGCACCCTGTGCGAGTCGGCGCGCGACCTGCTCTCGCACATGGAGCGGCTCGAGTCGCGCCTGCACGGGGTCAGCGGCGCGGCCGTCGGTACGGTGCGGCTCGCGACCTTCGCCACCGCCTACCGCGGGATCGTGGTCGGCGCCCTGGGGCGGCTGCGTGCAGCAGCGCCCGGCGTCGACCTGCGCCCCGGCGAGATCGACCCGTGGGACGCGGTCGACGCCGTCGCGTCGGGGGCGCACGACCTCGCGCTCGTGCACAACTGGGAGCCGCTGCCGCTCGCGATCCCCGACCACCTCGAGGTGCGCCACCTCGGACGGGACCGCGCCGACGTGCTCGTCCACGTCGACCACCCGCTGGCCGGGCGCGCGAGCATCGGGGTCGGTGACGTCCTCGACGAGGAGTGGGCCAGCGTCGCGCCCGGCTCGATCTGCCACCAGTGGCTGCAGAAGATGTACTTCGACGTCGGCCGCGCGCCGCGCATCGCGCACGTCGCCCTCGAGTTCGCGACGCACGTCGCCCTCGTCGCGCGGGGTGAGGCGATCGCGCTCGTGCCACGGCTCGGCCGCGGGCCGCTGCCCGCGACCGTCGTCGCCGTGCCCATCGTCGACCCGGTGTCCGAGCGCACCGTGAGCCTCGTGTGGCGCCGCACGATGACGGCCAGCCCGGCGCTCGCCGCCGCTGTGGAATCCCTTGCGGCAGAGGCGTCGCGGGACCTCGCCCCGGTCTAGGGACCCGGTCCGGGGCCCGCACCGGAGGCCCGCCGACGGATCTCAGCCCTCGATCACGACGAGCTGCTGGGTGGCCCGGGTCATGGCGACGTACCGGTCGACCGCGCCCTCGATGCCGGTGCCGAAGCGTTCGGGCTCGACGAGCACGACGAGGTCGAACTCGAGGCCCTTGGCCAGCTGCGGCGTCAGCGACCGCACCCGTGGGCGCTCGGCGAACGACGCGTCGCCGATGACGCACGCGACGCCCTCGGCGTGGCTGTCCAGCCACCGCGCGAGCAGCGGCTCGAGCTCCGACCGGGTGCCGTGCACGACGGGGTGCCCGCTGTCGCGGACCGAGGTCGGCACGTTGGCGT
The DNA here is from genome assembly GCA_023389095.1 of Actinomycetes bacterium. Classification (GTDB taxonomy): domain Bacteria; phylum Actinomycetota; class Actinomycetes; order Actinomycetales; family Dermatophilaceae; genus Monashia. Next base: position 15,985 of record JAEWFB010000425.1, on the reverse strand, counting down.
CCGGCAGGGCGACGCGGATGACCGGCTCGGCCTGCGCCATGACCTCGCTCGGCGTGCGGTAGTTGACGGTGAGGGAGGCGATCGCGACCCGGCCCAGCCCGATGCGGGCGAGCCGCTCCTGCCACGTCTCGGTGAAGCCGTGGCGCGCCTGGGCGCGGTCACCGACGATCGTCAGGCTGCGCGACGGGCACCGGGCCAGCAGCATCTGCCACTCGGCGTCCGTCAGCTCCTGCGCCTCGTCGACCACGACGTGGGCGAACGGTCCGGCGAGAGGGTCCGCGCCGGCGGTCGGCACGACGTCGGCGTCGTCGAGCGCACCCGCCAGGTCCGCGCCGCGCAGCATCGACATGACGTGCATCTCGGAGTCGTCCGAGGCGATGAGGTGCTCGACGACCTTGGCCCGCTCCTCGCGCTCGGCGGCGAGCGCCGCCTCCGTCCGTCGACGCCGCGCGGCCCCGCCGGGGTCGCCCAGCCGGTGCCGGGCGAGGTCGAGCAGCGGCAGGTCGGAGACGGTCCAGGCCGACGCGTCCGGACGCTGGAGCGCCCGGATCTGCTCCCGGCTCAGCCACGGCGCGGCGAGGTGGAGGTAGGCCGGCACCGACCACAGGTCGCCGACCAGGTCGGACGCGTCGATCGTCGGCCAGGCCCGACCGAGGGCCTCGAGGAGGTCCCCGTCGCGCAGGATCGCCCGGCGCAGCTGCTCGGGCGAGGCGCTCGCCCCGTCCCCGTCCTCGGGGTCGTGGTCGGCCGCGTACCTCGCCAGGAGGATCTCGACGACCTCCTCGAGCACCTGCTCCCCGGCCTCGTGGTGCGGCGTGCCCGGCTCGACGGCGTCGACCGCCGTGGCCCAGTCGGCCGCCGAGAGCCAGAGATCCGCCCAGGGGGTCGACACCTCGAGTCCCGTGCCGGGAGTCTCCTCGTAGAAGCGCACGGCACGGTCGATGGCGCCGACCCAGTCGCCGGACGCCTTGAGCCGGGCGACGTCGGGGTCGGGCTCGTCCCGCGCGGCCGCACCCTCCGGGAGGAGGTCGCGCAGCGTGCAGGTCTGCACGCCCTCCTCGCCGAGGCTCGGCAGGACGTCGGAGACGTAGGCCAGGTACGGCTCGTGGGGACCGACGTAGAGCACGCCGCCACGGCGGTGCCCGAGCCGCGGGTCGGCGTAGAGCAGGTAGGCGGTCCGGTGCAGGGCGACGACGGTCTTGCCCGTGCCGGGCCCGCCGTCGACGACGAGCGCGCCCCGTGAGCCGGCCCGGATGATGGCATCCTGGTCGGCCTGGATGGTGCCGAGCACGTCGCGCATCCGCTCCGAGCGCTCCGCACCGAGGCTGGCCACGAAGGCCGACTGGTCGTCGAGGGAGGCGTGCGAGGCGAACGTCTCGGGGGTGAAGACCTCGTCCCAGTAGTCGCTGACCCGGCCGCGGGTCCAGCGGTACCGGCGCCGGCTCTCCAGGCCCATCGGGTGGGCGTGCGTGGCTCCGAAGAAGGGCTCGGCGGCGGGGGAGCGCCAGTCGACGAGCAGGCGCCGGCCCGACGCGTCGGTCAGGCCGAGGCGCCCGACGTACACCGTCTCGAGGGCGTCCGGGCCCTCGCCGGCCGCCACCATGTGCCCGAGGCACAGGTCGAGGCCGAAGCGGCGCAGGGTCCGGAGTCGGGCCGTCAGCCGGTGCACCTCCAGGTCGCGCTCGAGCGCGGTCTGTCCGTGGCCCGCCGGCGCACGACGGACGGCGTCGAGCCGCTGCTCGAGGTCGGCGACGGTGTGCGCGAGGGTCTCGGCGATCGCGGCGAAGTGGGCCTCGTCGGCGGCCACGAGGGCCGGGTCGGCCTTGTGGGCCAGGCGGTCGGGCAGGTCGAAGGCGTGGGTGGTCAGGGGGCTCAACGCATCGGCTCCGATCGGGTGCGCGGCCGCGGGTGTCCGGCCTCGGCCCGGAATTCTGCGCCACGACCGGGGTCTTGCCGCAAGACCCCCGGTGCGCTATACGTTGGAAGTGGAGAGGGACAAGTCCCTCTCCTTCGTCGTCTCCTCGGCGAAGGCGCGCTGTCGTCGCGACGGCTGGTCCAGGCGCAGGCGGCTGCGCAGGGTGCCCAGGGGGCGCTCGACGAGCACCCACGACAGCCACGCCACGAGGATCGCCGCCGCGATGAGCACGAGGTTGCGCGGCACGGTGTGGTCGCCGAGCAGCAGGCTGTTGATAAAGGTCTGGTGCCACAGGTACAGCGCGTAGCTGATGGTGCCGAAGAAGACCATGAGCCGTGACCCGACGACCCGCGAGTGTCCGGCGGTGGCGGCGTAGACGAGCCACACCCCGATGAGCGCGAAGACGGCACCGAGCGGCCGGAACAGCGGGTGGTCCACCGCGATGCCGTGCCCGGGGAACGCCGACATTGCCACGAGGACGGCGAAGGGCACGAGCGGGTTGGCGCGGGGGAGCGTGACGTCGCGGGCGGCGAGCTCGGCCAGGCCGAACGCGAGGACGACACCGAGCAGCAGCGCGAAGACGTTGGTCTCCGTGGAGATGTCGAGGCGGACGAAGTCGCCCTGGGTCCAGACGCTGTAGAACGTCGCGACCGCCGCGAGGGTCAGCACGACCGCGAACGCCCGGGCCCGCAGCCACGTCATGAGGGCGATGAAGACGAGCGGCCAGACGACGTAGAACTGCTCCTCGACCGAGAGCGACCACAGGTGGTTGAGCACCCCGAGGTCGGTACCGGCGATGCGCACCCAGTTGCCGACGTAGAGCACCGAGGCCAGGGCCGCGACGGGATGACCGGCGAGGCGGGGGTCGTCGGTGGCCCAGAGCAGCACGGGCACGAGGGCGAGCAGCAGCAGCAGTGCGGGCAGCAGGCGCACGGCCCGACGGCCCCAGAAGCGCCAGAGGCTGACCGATCCCCAGCGCTCCCACTCCCGCAGCAGCAGGCTCGTGATGAGGTAGCCGGACAGGACGAAGAAGAGCGTGACGCCGGACAGTCCTCCCCAGCGCACCGGCAGCCCCGAGTGCGAGGCCATGACGAGGAGGATCGCGAGGCCACGGACGCCGTCGAGGTCACGGTTTCGGGTGTGCTGCACGCGGACAAGGCTAGGGGCGGACCCGGTCTAGGATGAAACCTCGGTGCCGCACGCCCTCGGCGTGCCCGGTCACTCGTTCCCCAGCGGCCCCACGCGTCGCAACCGACCCGTCCTCGGAAGGATCCTCTGTGCTCCGCACTCACGAGGCCGGCACGCTCCGTGCCGACCACGCAGGCCAGACCGTCACCCTCACCGGTTGGGTGGCCCGGCGTCGAGACCACGGCGGGGTCGCCTTCCTCGACCTGCGCGACGCGTCCGGCGTCGCCCAGGTGGTCGCCCGTGACGAGGTGCTCGCCGAGGGCGGCGCCCACGACGTCCGCAACGAGTACTGCGTCCGCGTCACCGGCGAGGTGCGCGTGCGCCCCGACGGCAACGCCAACCCGGACCTGCCGACCGGCGACATCGAGGTCATCGTCGAGCAGCTCGAGGTGCTCAACCCGAGCGCCCCCCTGCCCTTCCAGATCGACGAGCGCGTCACGGTGGGCGAGGAGGCGCGCCTGAAGCACCGCTACCTCGACCTGCGCCGCCCGGGGGCCAGCTCGGCCGGTGCCGCGATCCGGCTGCGCTCGAAGGTCAACGCCGCAGCGCGCTCGGTGCTCGGCGCGCGCGACTTCGTCGAGATCGAGACCCCGACGCTGACGCGCTCGACGCCCGAGGGCGCCCGCGACTTCCTCGTGCCGGCGCGCCTCGCCCCGGGCTCGTGGTACGCCCTGCCGCAGAGCCCCCAGCTGTTCAAGCAGCTGCTCATGGTCGCCGGCATGGAGCGCTACTACCAGATCGCGCGCTGCTACCGCGACGAGGACTTCCGCGCCGACCGCCAGCCGGAGTTCACCCAGCTCGACATCGAGATGAGCTTCGTCGAGCAGGCCGACATCATCGAGCTCGGCGAGGCGGTCGTCCGCGAGGTCTGGTCGCTCATCGGTGTCGAGCTCACCACCCCCTTCCTGCAGATGACCTACGCCGAGGCGATGGCACGCTACGGCTCGGACAAGCCCGACCTGCGCTTCGGCAACGAGCTCGTCGAGTGCACCGAGTACTTCGCGGACACGACCTTCCGCGTCTTCCAGGCCGACTACGTCGGCGCCGTCGTCATGCCCGGCGGAGCGAGCCAGCCCCGCAAGCAGCTCGACGCCTGGCAGGAGTGGGCCAAGCAGCGCGGCGCGCGCGGGCTCGCCTACGTGCTGGTCCAGGAGGACGGCGAGCTGGGCGGCCCGGTCGCCAAGAACCTCACCGACACCGAGCGCGCCGGGCTCGCCGCCCACGTCGGTGCCCGGCCCGGCGACTGCATCTTCTTCGCCGCCGGAGCCACGAAGGCCTCGCGCGCCCTGCTCGGTGCCGCGCGCCTCGAGATCGGCCGGCGCTGCGGGCTCATCGACGAGGACGCGTGGAGCTTCCTCTGGGTGCTCGACGCCCCGCTGTTCGAGCCCGCGGCCGACGCCACGGCCTCCGGCGACGTCGCCCTCGGCTACAGCGCCTGGACCGCGGTGCACCACGCGTTCACGTCGCCGAAGAAGGAGTTCGAGGACACCTTCGACACCGATCCCGGCTCGGCGCTCGCCTACGCCTACGACATGGTCTGCAACGGCAACGAGATCGGCGGCGGCTCGATCCGTATCCACCGCCGTGACGTGCAGGAGCGCGTCTTCCAGGTGATGGGCATCTCCGAGGAGGAGGCGCAGGAGAAGTTCGGGTTCCTCCTCGACGCCTTCGCGTTCGGCGCCCCGCCGCACGGCGGGATCGCCTTCGGCTGGGACCGCATCGTGTCGCTGCTCGCGAGCACCGAGTCGATCCGCGACGTCATCGCGTTCCCGAAGTCCGGCGGCGGGTTCGACCCGCTCACCTCGGCCCCCGCGCCCATCACGGCCCAGCAGCGCAAGGAGGCCGGCGTCGACGCGAAGCCGGCTGCGTCGGCCCCGGCCCCGCAGGGCGCGCCCGAGGTCAGCCCTGCGCGCAGCTGAGCCCGGTCGCCGTGGTTCCGACAGGGCCGTCGTCGTGACGACGGCCCTGTCGGCGTCTGCAGGGTCAGGACGCTCCTTCAGACCGTGGGGAAGAAACCACCGATCGGGCGCCAGCTGTCGTTGATGCCGGACCAGTCGGAGCCCTCGTGCCACCAGGAGGTGTACACGCGTCCGTCGTTGCCGACGACGAACACGTCCAGCTGGCCCGACTCGCGGGCGACGGACGTGACGGGTGCGTCGACGGGGAAGAAGCCGCCGATCGAGCGCCAGTCGTCGGCGATGCCCGACCAGTCGAAGCCCTGGTGCCACCACGAGGTGTAGACGCGTCCGTCGTTGCCCACGACGAACAGGTCGAGCTGGTCGGCCATCCGCGCCACCGCGCTGATCGTGCCACCGACCGGGAAGAACCCACCGATGGAGCGCCAGTCGTCGGCGATGCCCGACCAGTCGAAGCCCTGGTGCCACCACGAGGTGTAGACGCGTCCGTCGTTGCCCATGACGAACAGGTCGAGCTGGTTGGACATCCGGGCCACGGCCGAGACGGTCGCGCCCTTGGGGAAGAAGCCGCCGATCGGGCGCCAGTCGTCGGCGATGCCCGACCAGTCCGAGCCCTCGTGCCACCACGAGGTGTAGACGCGTCCGTCGTTGCCGACGACGAACAGGTCGAGCTGGTCGGTGGCGCGCGCGACCGCGCTCACGGTGGAGCCCACCGGGAAGAAGCCGCCGACCGAGCGCCAGCTGTCGTTGACCCCGGACCAGTCGGAGCCCTCGTGCCACCACGAGGTGTAGACGCGTCCGTCGTTGCCGACGACGAACAGGTCGAGCTGGTCGCTCTCCCGGGCGACGGCCGTGACGGTGGAGCCGACGGGGAAGAAGCCCCCGATCGGGCGCCAGCTGTCGTTGACGCCCGACCAGTCGGAGCCCTCGTGCCACCACGAGGTGTAGACCCGACCGTCGTACCCGACGACGAACAGGTCGAGCTGCCCGGACATGCGGGACACGGCGCTGATGGTGCTCGAGGGCGGGAAGAACCCGCCGACCGAGCGCCAGTCGTCGGCGATGCCCGACCAGTCGGAGCCCTCGTGCCACCAGGAGGTGTAGACACGGCCGTCGTTGCCGGACACGAAGAGGTCGAGCTGGTCTGACATCCGCGCCACCGGGGTCACCTGGGCCGCCGTGCTCTGGGGGATGACGCAGGCGTTGCGGCTGCGCGACCAGTAGCCCTCGACGAAGACGCCGCGGACGTAGGCGCGGCGGGTGTTGCAGAGGTCCCCGATCTCCTCGCCGTTGCTGTCGACGTACCAGGCATCGCCCTCCGGGTCGCTGACGATCTCGGCCAGCTCGTGACCGAAGGCGCGGGTGACCGTGTCGAGGTCGGCGAACCCGACCCAGGCCGCCCACGCGGTGTCCCAGTCGAAGGGGAAGTCGTAGTCGGTCGGGTGGGAGTGTGCGCCGAGGGCACCGCCCGGCCCGTAGCTGGACTCGGGCGGCATGAAGAACACGTAGGCGTTGCGACCGCCCGGGTCGTCCGGCTCGGGGAAGTCACCGTCGTCGACGAGGTTCCACAGCGCGTCGCCGACGTCACCGTCGTCGAAGCTGGCCGGCGGGTTGGGCGAGGTGAGGGTGTAGGCGGCCTTGAACGTGGGCCGACCGCCGCCGTAGTCCTTGAGGGCGCTGTAGTAGGGGCCGGCGATGAGGCCCGTGGCGGAGGCGTAGACCTGGGCCCGCAGCGCACTGTTGGCGGGGTCGTCCCAGCTCGAGCCCCAGAAGATGAGCACGACCGAGACGTTCGAGGCGATGGCGCCACCGTGGTTGACGACGGTGGTGTCCGTGGTCCCGGCGTTCGGCGGGAAGAGCAGGTCGGCGGCCCCGACCCGGATCGGGTCCGGTGCCGGGACCCGGGCCCCGGGCGTCGCGACGGCGCGCCTGCCGCGCCCCGGGCGGGTCGGCGGTGGGGCCGGGGTGTCGGGGACGATCCCGTCGACGACGACGCGCGCTCCGTCCGGGCGCGGCCGGAACGCGTCGAGGGAGACCCGCGTCGTCAGGGCGGCATAGGGGTCGGTCGTGTCGGTCGCTGCTCGACGGTTCCGGGACGTCCGGGGAGTGGGCGCCTTGGTGATGGTGGACATGGTTCGTGCCTCTCTGGCGACCCGTCGCGAGTACCCCGAGTGGTCCGCGTCGCCGGGTCGTCTCGAGTCAGAGGCGCGACCCGGCCGGCGAGTACGTGCCGCGGATGTGAACTCCCTGAGCGTCGAGCCCGGGCGATTCCCGGCCCAGCGCTTTACCCCACGCTGACCGGCAGCGCCCTAGCGTCGCGGACATGCGCCTTCCACTGCCTGCTCTGCGTCCCCTGCTCGCGGCCGCCGTGGGAGCCCTGCTCGCGCTCGGCGGCGTCGCCGTCGCACCCGCAGCGTCCGCCACGTCCGCGTCGTCGGCGCCCGGTGAGTTCGGCAGCGACTGGGACGACCCACGCACCCCCGAGCCCCCGGTCGACGTGCCGTCCACGCGGCACTGCACGGTGCGTGTCGTCGACGCGGCCTTCGACGACTTCGACGTGCACTCGCGCGCCTACACCCCGCCGGCCGCCTGCACCGGGCCGTGGTCGAAGGTCGTCATGCGGCTCGAGGGGTCGGTCGCCGGGCGGCAGTTCGACCGCATCGGCTACGTCGACGTCGGGGGAGTGCGGATGCTGACGCTCTCGACGCCCGAGCCGAGCCCCGCGGGGGTCAGCTGGCACGTCGAGAAGGACGTCACCGATCTCGCTCCGCTGCTCCGCGACCCGCAGCAGGTGCAGGCCTTCATCGGCAACGTCGTCGACTCCACGTACACCGGCGTCATCCACGTGACGGTCGACCTCGACTTCTACGCCACCGGGCGCGACGCCCCCGCGGCGGACGTCTCCGACGCCGTCCTGCCGCTCACCGGCACCTCACGCGACGGGACCGACCTCGTGGGTGCGCTGACCGTGCCCCGCAACTCGACGCGGCTGCTCGCCGACGTCTTCGCCACCGGCTCCGGCGGCGGCTGCGAGGAGTTCTGGGACACGAGCGCGCCTGCGAGCACGGGCTACTCGTGCCCCGATGGCCTGCCCTACCGCGAGGTCGACGTGCGCATCGACGGACAGCTGGCCGGGATCGCGGCGCCCTACCCGGTCGTCTACACGGGCGGCTGGAGCAACCCGTTCCTCTGGTACGCGATCCCCTCGCCGAAGGCGTTCGACATCCCGCCGCTCGGCTACGACCTCACGCCGTTCCTCGGCCGGCTCGACGACGGTCGTGCCCACGACGTACGGCTCTCGGTCGTCGGGCTCCCCGCAGGCCAGGGCGGGTGGACGCTGTCGCCGCGCTTCCGCGTGTGGCGCGACGCCGGCCGGAGCGTCGTGACCGGCACCACCGGGAACGCGTCGGGCGGCGATCCGGTCGTGACCAGCACGGTGAGCGGCACCGGCGACAGGGCGGGACGCGTCGACCTCGACGCGACGCGCGAGTTCCGTGTCACCGGAACGCTGTCCACCTCGCGGGGCCCCGTGACGACCACCGTCACACGCAGTCTGTCGAACACGTCGCGGCACTCGTGGACCGACGACGAGGCCGACGACGCGCTGAAGGCCGTGTGGACCGACACCCAGTCGGTCGCGACCGGCCGCGGCAACGGCACCCCGACCGTCGAGCGGACGACCCACCGCTGGGACAAGGACGGCGTGCTCGGTTTCCACCCGCGCAGCGACGTCGCCGGCGCGTACGACGTGACGGGCGACCTCGCCATCTCCTGGGAGCGTGCCACGTCGCTGACCCGGGGCGGCGCGCAGCTGTCGAGCCGCTCCGAGACCTCGTCCTACGACGGCCGCGCGGCCTGGGTCTACGGCGTCCCGCGCGACCAGCGGCACGCCACGGCCGACACGAGCGCCCGCGCCACCGTGACCGAGAGCGCCCTCGGGCGCCCCACGACGTCGTGGGAGCACCGCCTCCGGGCCGTCAACGGCACCTTCGTCACCGACGCCGTGGGCTGAGGCCCGCGATGGTGTCGGCGCCCCGGGTGACAATGAGCGCATGACCACGGTGGAGCGACGCGCGCCCGACGACGTCCTGGTCCACCTCCGGCGCGCCCGCGACCACGCCGACCGCCACTACGCGGAGCCGGTCGACCTCGAGGTCCTCGCCGCCGTCGCGTGCCTGTCGAAGTTCCACTTCCTGCGCCTGTTCCGAGCCACGTACGGCACGACGCCGGCCGAGTACGTCTCGCGCCGTCGCATCGAGCGCGCCCAGGACCTGCTGCGCAGCACCAACCTCACCGTCACCGAGGTCTGCCACACCGTCGGCTTCACGAGCCTCGGCTCGTTCAGCAGCCGTTTCCGGGCGGTCGTGGGGGAGAGCCCCAGCGACTTCCAGCGCCGGTGGCTCGAGACCGGGGCGCCGCGCATCCCGGGGTGCTGGGTGTTCATGTGGGGCCTGGCCGAGCGCGCGACGCCCGAGCCCGGCCCCGACGGGAGCGCAACCGAGGAGAAGCGTCGGGGCACCGGGCGGCCGTAGCGTCGTCGACATGATCACCAACGTCTCCATCATCAGTGTCTTCGTCCGCGACATCGACGAGGCCAAGACCTTCTACACCGACGTCCTCGGCTTCGTCGCCAAGGACGACATCACCCTCGGCGACGGCTACCGCTGGTGCACCGTGACCCAGCCCAGCCAGCCCGAGCTCAACCTCCACCTGACCCAGCCCGGACCGCCCCTGTCGCCCGAGCTCGTCGAGGCCGTCCGCCGCGCCCAGGACAGCGGTGCCATGCCCGGCATCGGCCTCGACGTCGACGACTGCCAGCAGACCTACGAGGACCTCGTGGCGCGTGGCGTCGAGTTCATCCAGCCGCCCTCCGCGCGGCCGTACGGCACCGAGGCCGTGTGCCGCGACGTGTCCGGCAACTGGCTCGTGCTCGTCGAGCACGGCACGCCGCAGGGCTGACCGAACGACGTCAGGGCAGTCGCACCGACCGGCTCGCCCAGGACACCTCGCTCGTGTACCCGAGCGAGTGGTAGAGGCTGCGGGCCACGGTGTTGTGCGCGTACATGCCGAGCGTGCACACGCCGTGGTCGCCGACGGCACGACGCGTCACGGCCCCGACGATCGCCCGGCCGAGGCCGCGCCCGCGCACCGACCCGTCGACGGCCACCGACGACACCGACGGAGCGCCGGTCGGCAGCAGGCCGACGGCGGCGGTGGCCACGAGGCGCCCGTCGAGGTCGACACCCCACCACGACTCGCCCTCTCCCGGCGCGGTGTCGGCCGTGGGGGAGTGCTCGGCGAGGAACGCCGTGACCTCCCCGCGGCGGGCCGCGTCGTCGAGCGGTCGGACCAGCGCCTCGGGGCCGAACGGGGCGGGCTCTCGGGTCGTGACGAACCAGTCCCAGTCGCCGCCGGGGTCGACCTCGAACCGTTCGTGGGCGAGCGGCTCGAGGTGGCGCGGGACGCTGAGGCCGAGCGGCCACGACGCACCCACCGCCTCGGCGAGCCCGGGCAGCGCGTCGAGGAGCGTCGAGACGCCCGACGCGTCGCCGAGCGCGGCGAAGGCCACGCCGCGGCGGCGCAGCCGGCGGAAGAGGACCGCGTCGCCGGCCTGCCACCACGTGTCGGCGAGCTCGGGCGGCACGTCCCAGCGCACGAACCCGTGCCCGCCCGACGCGTCGAGGAGGGCCGCGTGGCCGTGACCCTCCACGATGGCGTCCGTCGGGCCCGAGCCGACGACGCCGGGCCGACAGCCGGCGCTCACTCGGAGATCCCGAAGCGGGCGTGGAGGCGCCGGAGCGGGGCGGGCGCCCACCAGTTGGCCGACCCGAGCACCGTCATCGTCGCCGGCACGAGGAGCATCCGCACGAGGGTCGCGTCGATGGCGACCGCGGCGACGAGGGCCACCCCCATCTCCTTGATGATGAGGATGTCGCCGGCGACGAAGCCGGCGAAGACGATGACGATGAGCAGCGCGGCGCTCGTGATGATCCGGCCCGTGCGCTGGAGCCCGAGCGACACGGCACGGTCGGTGTCGTGGCCGGCGCGGTGGAACTCGACGATGCGCGAGAGCAGGAACACCTCGTAGTCCATCGAGAGGCCGAAACCGAACGCGAGGACGAGGAAGGGGACCATCGACTCGACCGCGCCGACCGAGCTGAAGTCGAGCAGCCGGTCGAGGTGGGCGTCCTGGAAGATCCACACGACGACGCCGAGCGCCGCACCCAGCGACACGACGTTCATGAGCAGCGCCTTCGCGGGGATGATGACCGAGCCCGTCATGAGGAAGAGCAGCACGAGCGTGCCCAGCACGACGAAGGTCACGGCGTACGGTGCACGCGCCGCCATCGAGTCGAGGAAGTCGATCTGCCCGGCCGCCTGCCCGGTCGTCAGGGTCTCGAACGGCGCTGGGGTGGAACGGATCTCGGTGACGAGGTCCTGGGCTTGCTCGGACGTGGGGGGTCCGGCCACGCGGATGTCGACGCGCTGGTGGTCGGCCCCGAGCGGCGTCACCGTCAGGCCCTCGACGCCGGAGGAGGAGGAGAACGCCTTCGCCCACGACGCGACGGCCGCACGGTCCGGGGACCCCGCCACGACGGTGACCTCGGGTGCCGACAGCGACGGGTAGTCGCGGGCCAGGGCGTCGAAGAAGACCCTCTGGTCGGCGTCCTTGGGCAGCAGCTCGGTGCCCGACGCGGTCAGCTTCATCGACAGCGTGGGCAGCGCCAGGGTGACGAGGACGGCGAGCACCCCGAGGATCACGAGCACCGGCCGTCGCTGCACGCCGGACGCGAGCCGGGAGAACGCCCCCGTGTCGCTCGGTCGCTCGACCGCCCGGCGCGCCAGGCGCTTGGCGCCGAGCACCGCGAGCGCCGGGATGAGCGTGACGGCCACGACCATCGCGACGAGGACGACGCTCACCCCGGCCACCCCGATGGCGCGCATGATCGAGGCCTCGAAGACGAGCAGGCCCGCGAGCGCGATGGCCACGGTGAGGCCGGAGAAGAGCACGGTCCGCCCCGCGGTGGCCACGGTGCGTTCGGCGGCGCGGGTGACGTCCTCGCGCGTCGGCACCTCGTGGTCGCGGTGCGAGAGCTCCTCGCGGAACCGGCTCACGGTGAGCAGCCCGTAGTCGATCGAGAGCCCGAGGCCGAGCAGGGTGACGATGTTGACGACGGTCGCGTCGAGCTCGACGGCGTGCGAGAAACCGAAGAGCGAGAGCAGGGCCCCGCCGATCGACACGACGGCCCCGACGATCGGCATGCCTGCCGCGACGAAACCGCCGAACACGAAGAGCATGACGAGGAACGTCAGGGGCAGGGCGATGCCCTCGCCGCGGACGAGGTCGCGCTCGACGGTGCCGGTGATGGCCTTGACGATCTTGTTCGCGCTGCCGACCGAGCCCGTGGCGTCCATGGCCTTGGCCACGTCGAGCAGCGCGGTCTCGGCCCTGGCCTCGGCGTCGTCCTGCGCCTGCTTCGACAGGCCGGGCTCGAAGTCGACGACCGTGGCGAAGCCACCGCCCGACGGCGTTCCGCCCTTGAGCAGGGGCGCGACCGCCGGGTCGCGAACTCCCTTGGGGGACAACAGGGGCGATCGCACGTCCTTGACGCCGGGGAGGCGTGCCACCTTCGCGGTGGCCTCGGTCCCCGCGCGCACGGCCGCGGCGTTCGTGAGGTCGGCGCCCGTCACCTGCAGGGTCAGGGTCTCGAGCGTCGGCTGGTTCGCCTCGATGACGTCACGGGCCCGTGACGACTCCGACTCGACGGTCGGGGCGCCGGAGTGCAGCCGCTCGAACAGCGACTCGCCGGTCACGCCGCCGACGGCCACCGCGAAGCAGGCGAGGGCGATGACGACCCAGCCGGCGACCCACCAGCGCGGGTGGTGGGCGATGGCCCGCCCGAGCCGGGCGAGGCGCGAGGGCGGGCGGCCGCCCACGATCGAGGGTCCGGACACACGGATAGGGTTCCACAGTGAGCTCCGACGACCTCTTCGGGTCCGCCGCGGCGGCCGAGCGCGCCGACCTCCCCGCCTCGGCGGGAACGGCCCCGCTCGCGGTCCGCATGCGGCCGCGGACCATCGAGGAGGTCCGCGGCCAGCGCGAGTCGCTGCGCCCGGGCAGCCCGCTCCGCCGTCTCATCGAGGGCTCGGGCGGCGCCGCCGGGCCCCTCTCGGCGATCATCTGGGGACCCCCCGGCACCGGCAAGACGACCCTGGCCCACCTCGTCGCGACGGCCGCCGACCGGCGCTTCGTCGAGCTGTCGGCCGTCACGGCCGGCGTCAAGGACGTCCGCTCGGTCATGGACTCCGCCGCCCGCGAGCGCGACCTCTACGGACGCCAGACCGTCCTGTTCCTCGACGAGATCCACCGGTTCACCAAGGCCCAGCAGGACGCCCTCCTGCCGGGGGTCGAGAACCGCACCGTCATCCTCGTGGCCGCCACCACCGAGAACCCGTCGTTCAGCATCATCTCGCCGCTGCTGTCGCGCTCGGTGCTCGTGACGCTCGGCTCGCTGCCCGACGCCGACGTCGCCGACCTGCTCGGTGCGGCCCTCGTCGACGAGCGCGGCTTCGACGGCGCCCACACGCTCGACGACGACGCCCTCGACCACCTCGTGCGGATCGCCGGGGGAGACGCGCGCCGGGCGCTCACCTCGCTCGAGGCGGCGGCGGGCGTCGCGCTCGACGCCCAGCCCGCCGGGCGCACCGACGACGACCCGGTGGCCATCACGCTGCCCCACGTCGAGCAGGCGGTGGCCCACGCGGCCGTGCGCTACGACCGCGCCGGTGACCAGCACTACGACGTCGCCAGCGCGCTCATCAAGTCGATGCGGGGCAGCGACGTCGACGCGGCGCTGCACTACCTGGCCCGGATGCTCGAGGCCGGCGAGGACCCGCGGTTCATCGCCCGGCGGATCGTCATCTCGGCGAGCGAGGACGTCGGGATGGCCGACCCCACCGCGCTGCAGACCGCCGTCGCCGCGATGCACGCCGTCGCCCAGATCGGCATGCCGGAGGCGCGGATCATCCTCGGGCAGGCGGTCGTGCACAACGCGCTCGCGCCGAAGTCGAACGCCGCCTACGCCGGCATCAACGCGGCGATCGCCGACGTCCGGGCCGGGCGCGGGGGAGCGGTGCCGCCGCACCTGCGCGGCAGCGGCTACGCGGGTGCCGAACGGCTCGGTCACGGGGCCGGCTACGTGTACGCCCACGACGAACCCGACGCCGTCGCCCGCCAGCAGTACCTGCCCGACGACCTGCACGACGCCGTCAGCTACTACCAGCCCACCGACCGCGGCTTCGAGGAGCGGCTCCGGGCGCGCTGGGAGTGGCTGGCCGGCCGGCTGGGCCGCACGCGTCGGACCTGACGCCGGGGGCCGACACGCCATGCCTACCGGCCGCTCGGCAGGCGTGTTGCAGGCGGGGCGCGTGGGACGCCGAGCGCGCCCGACGGGCCGAATGTCCACCTCCGTCGGCCTCATCCCGGACGAAGTTGTGCCGAATCGGTGGCTGGTAACGATTTGTCAACCATGACCGTCTCGACGCTTGGACGCCGGGGTCCCGTATGGCAGGGTGACGTCGTCCCAGCAGGGGGTGGAACGGTCCATCCGTGTGCCCGTGCCGGGGCCGGCGAGGCAACTGGCCGGTGAAGGAATCCCACAAGGATGGAGACAACGCGTTGAACGCCATGCCGGGCTCTGCAGCTGCGACGCTGACCGAGACGCCCGACGAGACGACCCCCCCGGAGCCGACCGAGAAGCAGGTGAGGACGGGTCGCTCTCCCGGCCAGGTCGCCTGGGACCGGCTCAAGAAGGACAAGGTCGCGATCGTCTGCGCCACCATCATCATCTTCTTCATCCTCGTGGCGATCTTCGCTCCGCTGCTGACCAAGCTCGAGGCGGTCGACCCGATCACCAAGGCGGCGGCCGACCCGTACACGATCCACACCGAGCTCGTCGACGTGAACGGCCTGCCGACCGTCGGCATGAGCTCGGCCCACTTCCTCGGGGTCGAGCCCCGGCTGGGCCGTGACCTCTTCGCCCGCTGGGCCTACGGGGCCCAGCCCTCGCTCATCATCGGCTTCGTCGCCGCGACCGTGTCGACCTTCCTCGGCGTCGCGCTCGGTCTGCTCGCCGGCTACCTCGGCGGCGCCACCGACCGGGTCATCTCCTGGGTCATCGACTTCTTCCTGTCGCTGCCGATCCTGCTGCTCATCATCGCGATCGTGCCCCTCGTGCAGAAGAGCGTCGCCGGCAACGCCGACCTCACCAACGACCAGACCTCCCAGATCCGGTTCGTCGTGCTCATCTGCGTGCTCTTCGTCTTCGGGTGGATGGGCCTGGCCCGACTCGTGCGCGGCGAGGTGACGAGCCTGCGCGAGCGGGAGTTCGTCCAGGCGGCGCGCGCCATCGGCGTGCCGACCCGACAGATCCTCTTCAAGGAGGTCCTGCCGAACCTCGTGGGACCGATCATCGTCTCCGCCTCGATCGCCGTGCCGGCCTACATCACCTACGAGGCCACCCTCAGCTACCTCGGCGTCGGCCTCGTCGAGCCGACCGCGTCGTGGGGCCGGACCATCGCCGATGCCCAGAACCTCTTCGCCACCTACCCGCTGTGGCTGTGGCCCTCGGTCATCGGACTGTCGGCGCTCGTGCTCGCCCTGACGCTGCTCGGCGACTCGATCCGCGACGCCTTCGACCCCTCCAGTCGCCGATAACCAACCCGGTTTCGGCCCTCAGATGTCCCCGGCAAGGCGCCGGGACAAGCACAAAAGGGAGCAAACAACAATGCGCTGGACCAAAGTCCTGACCGTGGGAGCTGCGGCTTCCCTCGGCTTTGTCGCGGCCTGCGGCGCTCCGGCAGCCAACAACGGCGGTGCCGGTGGCACCAACGGCGCTGGCAACGGCGCCGTCGAGGGTGCGTCTGCTGCGCTCGACCCGAACGCCAAGGGCCCGGCCCCGGCCGT
>JAEWFB010000388.1 GCA_023389095.1 Actinomycetes bacterium | reverse complement strand
CCCTTGTAGGTGCCGCACGACGGGCAGGCGATGTGCGGCTGGGCCGCGGCGCCGCACGACGGGCACGTGGTCAGGGTGGTCGGCGTAGCCTTCCAGTTCGCGCGACGCGAACGGGTGTTGGAGCGCGACATCTTCCGCTTCGGGACAGCCACGTCAGTTCCTCTTCTCTTGCGGGTCGTCTCCCAGCAGTCCGCCGAGAGCCGACCACCTCGGGTCGATCACTTCATGGTGGTGGTCCGGGTCGTCCGCGAGCTTGGCTCCACACTCGGAGCACAGGCCCGGGCAGTCCTCCCGGCACACCGGCTGGAACGGCAGCGTCGGAACGACCGCGTCCCGGAGCACGGGCTCGAGGTCGATGAGGTCATCGACCAGCTCGTGCACCTCGTCCTCGTCCGAGTCGGCTCCCACCTCGTGGTGGTGCGCCGCCCGGTCGGCGTAGGCGAACAGCTCCTGGAAGGTCCCGTCGACCTCGAGGTCGACGGGGTCCAGGCACCGCACGCAGGCGCCGGTCGCCGTGCCGTTGACCGAACCCGTGACGAGGACGCCCTCGACGACCGACTCCAGCCGCACCTCGACCTCGACCGGGGAGCCGGCCTTGATCGCGATGACGTCGGTGCCGAGGTCGTCGGGCAACGTCACCGTGCGCGAGAGCTCATGCATCGTCCCCGGTCGCCGGTTCAGGTCCCTGGTGTCGAGCACCAGCGGTGAACGGGAATGGGGGCGGCTCATGTCTCCTGCGCACGGTCGTAGGTTCGGCCCGCGCCAGACGGACGTGGACCGACCTCCAAGGCTACCGGAGCGGTCCCCGGCACCCAAATCAGGCGGTCTCGCCGCCGAGGCGCTCGCGCAGCGCGGCGAGGACGACGTCGGGGACGAGCCCCCCGACGTCGCCGCCGTAGCGCACGACTTCCTTGATGAGCGAGCTGCTCACGTGCTGCAGCGTCGGGTCGGAGGCGAGGAAGAGCGTCTCGACACCGGTGAGGTGGTGGTTCATGTGCGCCATGGGCAGCTCGTAGGCGAAGTCGGTCCCGCCGCGCAGGCCCTTGACCATCGCGGCGGCCCCGACCTCGCGGCACACGTCGACGACGAGCGTGCCGGCCCAGTCGCCGATGCGGACGTTCGGCAGGTGCCCGACCGAGGCCTCGAGCAGGCGGGTGCGCTCGGCGACCGAGAAGGTGCCCTCCTTGGCCGGGTTGTGCAGGATCGCGACGACGACCTCGTCGAAGAGGCGGCTGGCGCGGGTGACGACGTCGACGTGCCCGTTGGTCACCGGGTCGTAGGAGCCGGGGCACACACAGCGACGCGTCTCGGTGCTCACGGGCCCCAACCTACCGGCCGGCCCGCGGCGGACCGGGCGGACACGGTCGCTCGCTCACGCGGCCCCACCGGTCGGCGGCTCGGCGAACCACATCGTCGTCTCGCCGTAGCGCTTCTCCCCCGACAGCTCGAGGCCCTCGGGCCACGTGGGCTGCGGTGTCCGGCTCGACCGCTCGACGACGACGAAGGCGTCCTCGGCGAGCCACTCGTGATCGACGAGCGAGCGGAGCACGGCCGCGAGCGTCGGCTCGTCGACGTCGTAGGGCGGGTCGAGCAGGACGAGGTCCATCCGGACGCCGGCGGGCGGTCCGGCGGCGAGGGCCTTCTCGACGGTGGTGGGCAGCAGCCGGACGCCCGGGACGCCGACGAGCGCGATGTTGGCCCGGATGACCTTGCCCGCGCCCGCGTTGGACTCGACGAGCAGGACGATCGCGGCCCCGCGGCTGGCCGCCTCGAGGCCGAGGGCGCCGGAGCCGGCGTAGAGGTCGAGCACGTTGGTGCCCTCGAGCAGGCCGCGGTGCTCGAGCCTGCTGAAGAGCGCCTCGCGGACCCGGTCGGACGTCGGTCGCGTGCCGGACCCGGGCGGGGTGCGCAGGCGACGACCGCCGGCCGTGCCGCTGATGACGCGCGTCACGTCAGCCCCTCTCCAGCCAGGCGGCCTGCTCGTCGTCGAGCCGCATCGCCACCGCGGCAGCGAGGGCGGGGTGCTCGCGCAGCTGCGGGTCGGCGTCGACGAGCGCGAAGGCGTCCTCGCGGGCGTCGGCGATGATCTGCTCGTCCTCGGCCCGGCCGAGGCGCAGGTGGCGGATCGAGCTGCCGCGGCCGCTCTGGCGGGCGCCGAGCACGTCGCCCTCGCGTCGCAGCTGGAGGTCGACGCGGGCCAGCTCGAAGCCGTCGGTGGTCGCGGCCACCTGGTCGAGCCGCTCGAGGGCGCGCTCGCCCGGGTCGTTCGTCATGAGCAGGCACAGCCCGGGGACCGAGCCACGGCCGACGCGGCCGCGCAGCTGGTGCAGCTGGGAGATGCCGAAGCGGTCGGCGTCGACGACGACCATGACCGAGGCGTTCGGCACGTCGACGCCGACCTCGATGACGGTGGTCGCCACGAGCACGTCGATGTCGCCGGCGGCGAAGGCGCGCATCGTGGCGTCCTTGGTGTCGGCGTCCAGCCGCCCGTGGAGCAGGCCGAGACGCAGGCCGGTCAGCGCGGGCATCGAGCCGAGCTCCTCGAGCATCTCGTGGACGCCCGTCAGCTCGCGACGGGGCGCGTCGGCGTCCTCGCCCTCCCAGTCGCCGTCCCAGTCGCCCGCGTCCTCGGAGTCGGCGCCGGAGCCGGACTCCCCCCGAGCACCGGCGTCGTCTCCCCCGATGCGGGGGCACACGACGTAGGCCTGGTGGCCCTGGCCGACCTCCTCGGCGACCCGCTGCCACGTGCGCTCGACCCAGCCGGGCCGCTGGGCGTCGACGACGTGCGTCGCGATCGGCGAGCGGCCCCGCGGGAGCTCGCGCAGCGTCGAGGTCTCCATGTCGCCGAAGACGGTCATGGCGACCGTGCGCGGAATCGGCGTCGCCGTCATGACGAGCACGTGCGGCGGCCGGACGCCCTTCTCGCGCAGGGCGTCGCGCTGCTCGACGCCGAAGCGGTGCTGCTCGTCGACGACGACGAGCGCGAGGTCGGCGAACTGGACGTGCTTCTGGATCAGGGCGTGGGTGCCGACGACGATGCCGGCCTCTCCGGACGCGGCGTCGAGGAGTGCCTTGCGGCGGGTGGCGGCGTTCTGGCTGCCGGTGAGCAGCGTGACGGTCGTGCCGTGCTCGGCACCGCCGAGCATCCCGCCCTGGGCGAGGTCGCCGAGCATGGCGCTGATCGAGCGCTGGTGCTGGGCCGCGAGCACCTCGGTGGGGGCGAGCAGGGCGGCCTGGCCGCCGGCGTCGATGGCGGCGAGCATGGCGCGCAGCGCGACGATCGTCTTGCCCGAGCCGACCTCGCCCTGGAGCAGCCGGTGCATCGGCCGCTCGGAGGCCAGCTCGGAGGCCAGCACCTCCCCGACCTCGAGCTGCCCCTGGGTCAGCTCGAACGGCAGCCGTGCGTCGAAGGCAGCGAGCAGCCCACCCGGCCGCGGCGGGCGGGGGGTCGCGAGCTCGGCCTCGGCCGCCTTGCGGCGCTGGGCCAGGATCGTCTGCAGGACGAACGCCTCGTCGTACTTGAGCCGGTCGAGCCCGCGCGCGGGCCGGTCCTCGACGCTCGGGCGGTGGACGAGCTCGAGCGCGACCTTGCGCGGCGGCAGGCCGCGCCGCTCGCGCACGTCCTCGGGCACCGGCTCACGGACGCGGTCGACGGAGTCGAGGGCCAGGTGGACGAGCTTGCGCAGCCGCAGGGAGTTGAGCTTGCCGGTCGTCGAGTACACGGGGACGCGGTGGGTGCGGTACCACTCGACGGCGGCCTCGCCCTGCTCCTCGTCGTCGAACAGCTCGTACTCGGGGTGGGTCAGCTGGAGGCGGCGGCCGTAGGCACCGATGGTGCCGACGAAGAAGCCGCGCACGCCCGGCTTGAGCTTGCCCTCGTGGCCGTAGGCGCTGAAGAAGGTGACGTCGAGCTCGTTGCCGTGGTCGTCGCCGATGACGACCGTGAGCATCTTGCCGCGGCGGTTGCGCATGCTGCGCGTCGTCGCCGTGACGACCTCCGCGACGACGAGGACGTCCTCGCCGACGTGCAGTGCGGACAGGTCGGTGAGCTGGCCGGGTCGCACGTACCGCCGCGGCACGAACTCGAAGAGGTCGCCGACGCTGAGCAGGCCCTTGGTGCGGGCCAGCTGCTCGGCCTCCGGCTTCTTGAGCAGCTTGGTGAGCGGCGACTCCTCGGTGAGCGTGAGGGCGGGCACGGTCACTCCACCCCGATCAGGACGCTGAACACCGACTGGCCACCGTCGATGAGCGTGACCTCGATGCCGTGGTGGGCGCGGCGCGCCTCGGCGGTGACCGCCTTGAGGAGGCCGTCGGGCGCCTCGACGCCGGCGACGACGGTGACGAGCTCGCCCCCGCTGCCCAGCAGGCGTCGCGCGACCTCACGCGCCACCTCGAGCTGGTCGGAGCCGACGATGACGACGTCGTCGTCGACGACACCCAGCACGTCGCCGGGGCTGCACGGGCCGCCGCTCGTCAGCGCCGCCCGGTTGGCGAGGGTGACGGCCCCGTGGCGCGTGGCCGAGGCCGCCGCCTGCATCGCGAGGACGTTCTCGGACGCCGCCGCGTCGGGCTCGAAGACGGCGAGCGCGGCGATGCCCTGGACGGCGGTGCGGACGTGGACGACGTGCGCCTCGATGCCGTCGTCGGCGGCGGCCCGTGCAGCCCCGGCGACGTGCTGGGTGTCGTCGACGACGACGTCGTCATCGTCGGCTCCGACCAGCTCGAGGTGGCGCGTGAGGTCGCGCGACGCCTGCTGGGCAGCG
>JAEWFB010000309.1 GCA_023389095.1 Actinomycetes bacterium | reverse complement strand
GTCTCTGTCACACCCCGAAGGAGCACCCTCACATGCACGACAACGACGTCAAGCCGCTGAAGCTCGCCAAGGGCCTCGGCCTCAACCGCCGCCAGTTCATGGCGGCCTCCACGGGAATGGCCGCCGCGGCGGCCCTGACGGCGGCCTCGGCCGGCACCGCCCGAGCGGCGGCCACCGGCACCGCCAACGGAGTCCTCATCCCGCAGTCCAAGCGCGGCATCATCCTCTACACGGTGCGCGACGCCATCTCGCGCGACCCTGCCACCTCGCCGTACGCGTCCGGCTTCAAGGCCGTCATCGAGGAGCTGGGCCGCATCGGCTACACCCAGATCGAGTTCGCCGGCTACGGGCAGCACGCGAACGCGCCCGGCGGCAACGTCAACACCCCCGACGGCGCCAAGCTGCTGCGAACCTGGCTCGACGACAACGGGATCGAGGCCGAGGGCAACCACGGCACCGTCCCGGCGACGATCACCGACGCGTCGCTCGCGAGCTTCGACGCCGGGTGCGAGGTGGCCAACATCCTCGGCATGACCCACGTCGGCACCGGCAGCGACCCGACGGGCAGCGCCTACCTCGCCGACTGGGAGGCCGCGGCCGCGCGCTGGAACGTCCTCGGCGAGCGGGCCTGGAAGAAGCACGGCCTCAAGCTGTACACGCACAACCACGACGTGGCCTACAGCTTCCTGCTCGACAGCGGACCGCTCGACGCCCAGGGCCGCCCGACCCGCTCGTCCGGCATCCGCCGCCTCGAGTACTTCCTGGCCAACACCGACCCGAAGTACGTCTTCCTCGAGATGGACATCTACTGGGCGCACGTCGCGCAGTACAAGCACAAGTCCTACACGGCGCCCGACGGCTCCACGGTGACGTCGGTCTTCGACCCCGCCGCCGTCGTCGAGCAGCAGTCGAAGCGCTTCCCGCTCTTCCACGCCAAGGACGGCAAGTACGACACGACGCAGGCCAACGGCTACGTCATGGCCCCGTTCGGAGAGGGCGACATCGACTACTCGACGTTCCTGCGCCGGGTGGGCTCCAAGGGCTGGCACAACCCGATGTGGGAGCAGGACACCGCTCCCGGCGGCACCGCCAACCCCGGCCAGTCGCTCGCGTTCGCCAAGGTCAGCTACGACAACATGGCCGCTCTCCGCGGCTGAGCCCCGGCCCGTCGGAACAGCAAGAACGCCGACCCCCGGGGAGTGCATGGCCGTTGCAGCGGCGCGCTCCCCGGGGACCGGCTTCGCCCGTCTCTGTCAAGAAGGACGTACCCATGAATGCTACAAGTCGTACTCGAGGACGGAGGGCGGTTGCGGCAACTGCCGCCGCCGTCCTCGCCCTCACCACCCTCGGCGGGATGCTCGCCTCGCCCGCCGTCGCCCACGACGGCGTCGACCACGGCGATGACCCCGCCCTCGACTGGTCCAACTACGAGAAGGTCACCCTCACCAAGGACACCGGGGAGCCGATCGACCTCGCCGTGCTGCCCGACCTGCGGGTGCTCCACACGGCCCGCAACGGCGACATCCGCCTCACCGACCCCGACTCGGGCGTCACCAAGGTCGTCAACACCGTCCCGGTCTACAACAACTCCGAGGACGGCCTCCAGACGATCACCCTCGACCCCGACTTCGCCACGAACCAGTGGGTCTACCTCTACTACGCGCCGCGCACCATGACGGCGCCCTACGTCACGACGACCCCGACCGGCTCGGCGCCGAACAGCCTGCCCGCCGGGGCCGACGCGTCGTACTGGGACCAGTGGAAGGGCTACAACCAGCTCAGCCGGTTCAAGTGGGACGCCGCCGCCGACAAGCTGGACCTCGCCACCGAGCAGGTCATCATCAAGGTCGAGACGCAGCGGGGCCAGTGCTGCCACGTGGCCGGTGACGTCGACTTCGACGGCAACGGCAACCTCTACCTCTCGACGGGCGACAACACGCCGGCCAGCGCCCCCGGCGCCAACGGCTATGCCCCGAACAACGACGCCCCGGGCAACAACCCGGGCCTCGACTCGCGTCGTGGCGCCGGCAACACCAACGACCTGCGCGGCAAGATCCTGCGCATCAAGGTTGCCGCCGACGGCAGCTACACGATCCCGGCGGGCAACCTCTTCGCCCCCGGCACCGCGAAGACGCGCCCGGAGATCTTCGTCATGGGCGTGCGCAACCCGTTCCGCATGGACGTCGACCCGGCGACCAACTCGGTGACGTGGGGCGACTACGGCCCCGACGCCGGCGCCGCCGACCCGCAGCGTGGCCCGATGGGCTACGTCGAGTGGATGACGACGGCGATCGACCGCCCGGTCAACGGCGGCTGGCCGTACTGCCACGGCCCGAACGCCAACTACAACGAGTGGAACTACGCCACCTCGACGCCCGGCCCGTGGTTCGACTGCAACGCCGGCGCACAGAACAACTCGCGCTGGAACACCGGCCTGGGCCAGGTGCCGCCGGCCACGACGGCGACGCTCTACTACGGCGACCGGTCGACCGACCAGCCGTGGCCCGAGCTGACCGACTTCGACCCGCAGGGCGGCCAGGGCCCGATGGGCGGCCCGGTCTACCACTACGACGCCGCCAACCCGTCGACGACGAAGTTCCCGGCGTACTGGGACCAGAAGGCGTTCTTCGCCGAGTTCTCGCAGGACTACCTCGCCGCGTTCACGGTGCAGTGGCCGAACGGCCCGGTCGACCACATCGAGCACTTCCTGCCCAACAAGGCCCTCGAGACGAACGGGATGCCGATCACCGACAGCCCGATCGACATCGAGTTCGGCCCGGACGGCTCGCTCTACGTGCTCGACTACGGCGACGGCTTCTTCCGGCAGAACCCCGACGCCGGCCTCTACCGCATCGACTACTCGCCCGGGAACAAGGCGCCGCAGGCCAGCATCAAGGCCACCCCGCTGAGCAGCAGCACCGCGCCGCTCACGGTGCAGTTCGACGCCTCGGCCTCGAAGGACCCGGAGGGTGGCGTGCTGACCTACCAGTGGGACTTCGACGGCAACGGCACGTTCGACGCCACCGGCGCCACGGCGTCCTTCACCTACACCGAGCTCGGCAAGTACACGGCCCGGCTCAAGGTCACCGACCCGCAGGGCCGGAGCAACCTGACGAGCACGTCGATCTCGGTCGGCAACGTCGCGCCGACGATCACCATCCAGACGCCGCCCAACGGCGCCTTCTTCGACTGGGGCCAGGCCGTGCCGTTCACCGTCACGACCTCCGACCCCGAGGACGGCACCGCGACCGTGTGCTCGCGCGTCACGTGGACCTTCGGTCTGGGGCACGACGCGCACGCCCACCCGCTGAGCCAGGGCACGGGCTGCCAGTTCGCGATCCCGACCCCGGCCGACGCGACCGAGCACGGCGAGACGGAGAACATCTTCGGCGTCGTCGTCATCACCTACACCGACAACGGCCACGCCGGCGTCCCGGCCGCCACGACGACCGAACAGCTGATCCTCAACCCGAAGAAGCAGGAGGCCGAGTGGGCCGACCTGAGCCAGGGCGTCGAGATCGTCAGCGACTCCACGGCGAGCGGCCTGCGCACGGTCACCTCGCTCGACCCCGGCGACCACCTCGGCTGGGATCCGGCCAACCTCGTCGGGATCACCGGTATCACGGCCCGCGCGTCGGGTCAGGGCACGCTCTCGCTGCGCTGGAACTCGCCGACGGCGACGCCTTTCGGCACCGTGGCGGTGAGCAGCACGGGCTGGTCCGAGACGGCGGCGACCCTGTCGTCCAAGCCGACCGGCACCGGACGCCTGTTCGTCACCTCGACCGGCGGCGTCGTCCTCGACGCGCTGTCGTTCGTCGGTGACGGCGTGGCCGACAGGACGCCGCCGACCGTGTCGGCGACGCTGAGCCCGGCGACGCCGAACGGCGCGAACGGCTGGTACACGAGCAACGTCACCGTCACGGTCAACGCGACCGACAACGGCACCGTCGCCTCGCGCCAGCGCTCGACCGACGGCGGCGCGACGTGGGTCAACGCCGCCTCCGCGCTCACGGTCTCGGCCGAGGGCACGACGACGGTCCTCTACCGGGCCACCGACAACGGCGGCAACGTCTCCGAGGGCGGCTCCGTCACCGTGAAGCTCGACAAGACGCAGCCGACGGTGGCGGTCTCCGGGGTCACCGACGGTGGCTCCGTGGGGAACTCGAAGGACGTGACCTGGACGGCGACCGACGCGACCAGCGGCGTCGACACGGTGACGGCCACCGTCGACGGGGCCCCGGTCGCGGCCGACCAGCCGCTGGCCCTGTGGCGCCTGCCGCTCGGCAGCCACACCCTCGTCGTCAGGGCGTCGGACAAGGCTGGCCTGGTCCGCACGACCACGACGACGTTCACGACGACGACGTCGCTGGCCGAGCTGACGGCACTGACCGAGCGCCTGGCCCGTGAGGGCCTCGTGACGTCGTCGGGTGAGCCGCTGCTCGAGAAGCGTCTCGAGCAGGCCGCCAAGCACGTCGCGGGCGGTCGCGCGGCGGCGGCGATCTCGCAGCTGCAGGAGTTCGTCACGCTCGCCGGCCAGCCGGCGAACGCGTCGGACGCTGCGGCACGCGCTGCGCTGCAGCGTGACGCGAGGGCGGTGATCGCCTCGCTGCGCTGACCCGCAGCGGGCCGGGAGGGATCACCGGTGACCCGGCGGCGGGCGACCGCCGCCGGGTCACCACCGGGGGAG
>JAEWFB010000265.1 GCA_023389095.1 Actinomycetes bacterium | reverse complement strand
GGCGGCACGCCCGGCGACTACCAGAACGTCTTCCTGCCCGGCCACAGCCTGCTGCGGATGAGCCAGTTCATGAAGTCGACGCAGCTGGCCGGCAACGACGAGCAGTACGCGGCCGCGTACGCCCTCGCCGCCAACCGGCTGGGTGTCCCGACACGCGTCGTCATGGGCGCGGTTCCCGAGGCCGGCGGCGTCGTCAAGGGCAAGGACGTCCGGGCGTGGGTCGAGGTCAAGCTCGCCGACGACTCGTGGATGCCGATCCTCGCGACGCAGTTCGTGCCGGACCGGAACAAGAAGCCGCAGCAGCTGATCCGCAAGTCCGAGGAGAAGAAGACCGGCGCCCAGGTGCCACCGCCCGCGGCGAACAACCCGCCGAGCGTCCTGCAGGGGCCCGACCAGGCGCAGAACGCCACCCAGCTGCGCAACCCGCCGAAGGACGACAACCCCCTCAACCCCGACAACTGGCCGGACTGGCTGCGCTGGCTCGTCTTCTACGTCCTCGTGCCGGTGGCCGTGCTGCTGTGCATCTACGGGGCGATCCGCGGGGCCAAGTGGCTGCGCCGTCGCCGCCGGCGCACCACCGGACCGATGGCAGCCCGGGTCACGGGTGGGTGGCGCGAGGTGATCGACACCGCACGCGACCTGCGGATGCCTCTGCCCGCCAAGGGAACCCGTCTCGAGCAGGCGCGAGCCCTCGAGCTGTACGTCGACGGACCGCCACCGCCGAAGCCGAGCGTCGTCGTCGACGGCGCGCTCATGGGCGCGCCCGTCGCCTCGAACGGGCACGTCGCCCTCGGCGCGTCCGAGACGACCGATCCCGGGCGCACGGCGCCGGCACCGCCGCCCGCGCCGCCGGGCACCCGGGAACCCCTCGCGCTCGTGCCCCTCGCGGCCGCCGCGAACGGCCACGTCTTCGACGTCGACGAGCCGAGCCACGAGGCGGTCGAGGGCTTCTGGTCCGACGTCGACAGGGCGCGGCGACGCCTGCGGTCCGGGCGGACGTTCTGGCAGCGGCTGCGGGCCGACCTCTCGCTGCGGACCTTCCGCGACCACCTGCCGACCGGCTCGGGCCTGGCCCCGGCGGCGCGGCGCACGTCACGCTCGGCGTCGCCGGCACCGCGCCGGGGCCGCGCCTCCTCCTCGAAGGCGGGCATCGGCACGTCGGTGCCGACCACGAGGTCCGGCCGGCGGGGGCCGTCGGGTCGCTCGGGACGTGCGGCCGACTCCGGTCGCCCCGGGGGCGGGGAGCGCGCCGCGCGTGCGGCGTCGAAGACATCGAAGACATCGAAGACCACGAAGAACGAGAGCACGAAGGGTGACGCGTGAAGCTGAAGTTCGTCCTCCGGTCCGGTGACCGGGAGACCGACCTCGTCGCGACGACGGACTCGGCCACGACCGTCGGCGACCTCGCCGGCTACCTCGCGGCCGCCGACCCCAACCGCAGCAGCGTGCACGGGGCCGACGCCGCGATGACGCTCGCGCTCGTCGACCAGGAGATGCGCGGGCT
This sequence comes from Actinomycetes bacterium, assembly GCA_023389095.1. Taxonomy (GTDB): domain Bacteria; phylum Actinomycetota; class Actinomycetes; order Actinomycetales; family Dermatophilaceae; genus Monashia. Next base: position 1,790 of record JAEWFB010000265.1, on the reverse strand, counting down.
CGACCCGCGTGCCACCGTCGCCGAGAGCGGTCTGCAGTCGGGCATGCGGGTCACCGTGACCCGCGCCGGCGAGGGGTTCGTCGACCGCGGGCGCCCGGCAGCGGTGGCGGTCATCCGCTCCGGCCCCGACGCGGGCCGCGAGTTCCCGCTCTCGCGCGGCACCGCCTACGTCGGCCGCGGCCGCGGGTGCGAGGTGCAGCTGTCCGACGAGTCGGTCTCGCGCCAGCACGCCAAGCTCGTCGTGCAGGAGGTCGTCGAGGTCGTCGACCTCGGCTCGGCCAACGGCATCACGGCCGGCGGCCAGCAGGTCACCCGCGCCCACCTCAAGAGCGGCGACGTCATCCGCCTCGGCGACACCGAGCTCGAGGTGCACCTTACTGGCGACGGCGCCGTGGCGCGTCCGGGCAGCGGCGTCCTCTCCGGCGATGCCGGCACCGTCCAGTTCTCGCGGTCCCCGCGCGTCGCCCCGCTCTTCCCGGGGCAGGAGTTCCAGGTCCCCGACCTGCCCGAGCGCGGCAAGGCCAACCCGCTGCCGGTCGTCGCGATGGTCGTGCCGCTGCTCATGGGCGTCGTCATGTACCTCATCACGCGCAGCGCCTTCTCGATCATCTTCATGCTGATGATGCCGATGATGATGGCCGGCACGTACTACGAGGCCCGGCGCCAGCAGAAGAAGGACTTCGAACGGGCCATGGCGGAGTTCGCCGAGGACCTGGGCATCCTGTCCGACCGCATCCGCGCGTCCCTCGAGCGCGAGGGCCGGGTCCGGCGCGGCGAGCAGCCGAGCGGCACCGACTGCCTCGTCGCCGTCCGCGACCGGAGCGCGCTGCTCTGGACGCGCCGCCGCGACGGCCACGGATTCGGCGAGCTGCGGTTCGGCCTGGGCACGCGGCCGTCGCGCTCACCCATCAAGATGCCCGCCGTCGGCCGGTCCAAGGCCGAGGCGTGGCTGCAGGTGTCCGAGCAGCTGTCGGGCCTCGAGGTCGTGCACGACGTGCCGGTCGTCGCGACGCCGCTCACCTCGGGTGCGGTGGGCGTCGCCGGCTCGCGGCAGAGTGCCCTCGGCGCGGCCCGCTCGCTCGTCGTGCAGGCCGTGTCGCTGCACTCGCCGGCCGAGCTCGCCGTGTGCTCGTTCGCCTCGGGCAGCTCGGCCCGCGACTGGGACTTCCTCAAGTGGCTGCCGCACACGAGCTCCCCGCACAGCCCGATCGAGGTCGGCCACCTCGCCGGCAGCGCCCCGGCCTGCTCGGCGCTCGCCGACGCGCTCGAGGACCTCATCGCCGACAAGGACACCACCAAAGGCACCCCCACGGAGCAGGAGGCGGCCGGAGCCGGTCGTCCCTCGGTGCTCGTCCTCGTCGAGAGCGACGCCCCGATCGAGCGCAGCCGGCTCGTCGCCATCGCCGAGCGGGGGCACGAGCACGGCGTCATCGTCGTGTGGGTCGCCGAGACCCAGCAGCTGCTGCCCGCGGCCTGCCACACCTTCCTCGTCGTCGAGGGCGACGAGCGCTCGCTCGCGGGCTACGTCCACGAGGGCGAGGAGGTGGCGCCGGTCGCCGTCGACCGCATCGGCTACGACGAGGCGATGGCCTGCGCCCGCGCGCTGTCGCCGGTCGTCGACGCCGGTGTCCCCGTCGACGACGCCAGCGACCTGCCGCGCGCGGTGTCGCTGCTGACCCTCGCCGGCACCGAGCTGGCCAGCGCCGAGGAGTCGGTCATCGAGAAGTGGGGCGAGTCCCGCTCGATCCTCACCGGCCCGTACGCGCCGGAGGTGCTGCCCCGCAAGCCCG
>JAEWFB010000240.1 GCA_023389095.1 Actinomycetes bacterium | reverse complement strand
CCACTGCCGTCCGGACCGTGCAGCGCCGACAGGTCGGCGCGGGGGTCCACCGTTGTCACTGAGATCCTCACCGCTGGTTCGTCGCTCCGACCACCGGGTACGACCCACGGCGTACAGAGCATTGCGCCGCAAGTCTAGACCGTCGCCAGACCGACGAGACACCGCACCTTCCCCGCACCGACGCGGTCACGCCCCGGCCGGAACGGGGCCGGGCTCCCCCGCCACCACGCCCTCCACGGGCGCCCGCCCGAGCCGTGCGGGACGCCGCGTGACCAGCGGACGGGCGTGGTGTCGTCGCTCACACGAGCGGGACTAGGCTCGTGCCGTTACGCGATCCACCTCGTCCGAAGGAGACCGGTCCGTGTCCAGCACCGCCACGAAGGCGAAGAAGCCCACCCGTTCGAGGTCGACGAACAACGCCAAGGACCTGCTGGCACAACGAGACCCGGGACTGCCTCGCCCCGTCGCGAAGAAGTCGGGTTGGAGCGACCTCGACGTGCGCGCCGTCGACACGACGCGTCTGCTCGCCGCGGACGCCGTGCAGAAGGTCGGCAACGGCCACCCCGGCACGGCGATGTCGCTGGCCCCGCTGGCCTACCTGCTCTACCAGAACGTCATGACCCACGACCCGTCCGACCCGTCGTGGCTGGGTCGCGACCGCTTCGTCCTGTCGTGCGGCCACTCGAGCCTGACGCAGTACATCCAGCTCTACCTGTCCGGCTACGGCCTGTCGCTCGACGACCTCAAGGCGCTGCGCACGTGGGGCTCCCAGACGCCGGGCCACCCCGAGGTCCACCACACCAAGGGCGTCGAGATCACGACCGGCCCGCTCGGCTCCGGCCTCGCCTCGGCCGTCGGCATGGCCATGGCGCAGCGTCGCCAGCGCGGCCTCTTCGACCCCGACGCCAAGCCCGGCACGAGCCCCTTCGACCACCACGTCTACGTCATCGCCTCCGACGGCGACATGCAGGAGGGCGTCAGCCACGAGGCGTGCGCCCTGGCCGGCCACCAGGAGCTCGGCAACCTCACCGTCGTCTACGACGCCAACCAGATCTCCATCGAGGACGACACCGACATCGCGTTCAGCGAGGACGTCGCCGGCCGCTTCGAGGCCTACGGCTGGCACGTGGTCGAGGTGGACTGGCGCAAGGACGCGAACGGCGCCACCTACGTCGAGGACGTCGACGCCCTCCTCGCCGCGATCAAGAGCGGCGAGAAGGTGCGCAACAAGCCGACGCTCGTCGTGCTCCACACGATCATCGCGTGGCCCGCGCCGACGAAGCAGAACACCGGCAAGTCGCACGGCTCGGCCCTCGGCGACGCCGAGATCGGCGCGACGAAGGAGCTGCTCGGCTTCGACCCGAGGAAGAGCTTCACGGTCGAGCCCGCCGTCCTCAAGCACGCGCGCGAGGTCGCCAAGCGCGGCAAGGCCGCCCACCGCGAGTGGGACAAGGGCTTCAAGGCCTGGCGCAAGGCCAACCCCGAGCGCGCCCAGCTGCTCGACCGCATCCTCGCCAAGCAGGCCCCGACGGGCCTCAAGCGCGCCCTGCCGACGTTCCCGGCCGACGCCAAGGGCGTCGCGACGCGTGCCGCGTCGGGCAAGGTGCTCGGCGCCCTCGCCGACGTCATGCCCGAGCTGTGGGGCGGCTCGGCCGACCTCGCCGAGTCGAACAACACGACGATGGAGGGCCAGCCGTCCTTCATCCCGAGCGGCAAGCAGACCCGCGAGTGGAAGGGCGGACCGTACGGGCGCACGCTCCACTTCGGCATCCGCGAGAACGGGATGGGCATGATCCTCAACGGGATCGCGCTCGAGGGCCTGACGCGTCCGTACGGCGGCACGTTCCTCGTCTTCTCCGACTACATGCGACCGGCCGTGCGTCTCGCCGCCATCCAGCAGGCGCCCGTCACCTACGTGTGGACGCACGACTCCATCGGCCTCGGCGAGGACGGCCCGACGCACCAGCCGATCGAGCACCTCGCCGCCCTGCGCGCCATCCCGGGCCTCGACGTCGTCCGTCCGGCCGACGCCAACGAGACCGCGGCGGCGTGGGCCCAGATCCTCACGAAGACCGACGGCCCCGCCGCGCTCTGCCTGACCCGGCAGGCCGTCCCGACGTGGGACCGCACGAAGTTCGGCAAGGTCAGCGGCGTCGCCAAGGGCGCCTACGTCCTCGTCGAGGAGTCGCGCGCCGGCGACCCCGACGTCATCCTCATCGCGACCGGCTCCGAGGTGCAGCTGGCGGTCGAGGCCGCCGAGAAGCTCGAGAAGGCCAAGGTCTCCACGCGCGTCGTGTCGATGCCGTGCCGGGAATGGTTCGAGAAGCAGGGCCGTTCCTACCAGGACAAGGTGCTGCCCCCCGCGGTGCGCGCGCGCGTCAGCGTGGAGGCCGGGGTGTCGATGGGCTGGCACGACCTCGTCGGTGACACCGGCCGGATCGTCAGCATCGAGCACTTCGGTGCCTCGGCCGACTACCAGACGCTCTTCCGCGAGTTCGGCATCACCGCCGACGCCGTCGTCAAGGCCGCCAAGGACTCCCTCAAGGCCACGCGTGGCCCGGTCGGCTCCGGCCGCACCGCCCCGGGCATCACCGAGACCAACCCGGCGCGGGCGGAGCAGAGCGCCGCCACCGACGTCATGGGCACCGACGTGGCCTCCGGTGCGGCTGCCGCGTCGGCCGAGGCCTGACCTGCCGGCCCGACCCGCCGACCTGACCCCACCTGACTTCCACGAGAAGGGGACACCCATCATGAGCAACCCGAACACCCAGGCCCTCTCCGACGCGGGCGTGTCGATCTGGCTCGACGACCTCTCCCGCGAGCTCCTCGAGACCGGCAAGATCTCCGAGCTCATCACCGAGCGCAACGTCGTCGGCCTCACGTCCAACCCGTCGATCTTCCAGGCGGCCCTGTCCAAGGGTGACCGCTACAACGACGACCTCGCCGCACTGACCAAGGCCGGCAAGAACGTCGAGGAGGTCGTCTTCGAGCTGACGACCGAGGACGTGCGCAACGCGGCCGACCTCTTCCTGCCGGTGTACGAGACGAGCAAGGGCGTCGACGGCCGCGTCTCGATCGAGGTCGACCCGCGCCTGGCCCACGACACCGACAAGACGGTCGAGCAGGCCAAGCAGATGGCCGCCGCCGTCGACCGCCCGAACGTCCTCATCAAGATCCCGGCCACGAAGGCCGGACTGCCGGCCATCACCGCCGTCATCGCCGAGGGGATCAGCGTCAACGTGACGCTCATCTTCTCCCTCGAGCGCTACCGCGCCGTCATGAACGCCTACCTCGAGGGCCTCGAGAAGGCGCAGGCGAACGGGCACGACCTGTCCAAGCTGCACTCGGTCGCCTCGTTCTTCGTCTCGCGCGTCGACACCGAGATCGACAAGCGCCTCGACGCGATCGGCACCGACACGGCCACGGGCCTGCGCGGCAAGGCCGGGCTCGCCAACGCCCGCCTCGCCTACCAGGCGTTCGAGGAGGTCTTCTCGACGCCGCGCTGGGGCACGCTCGCCGACGCGGGCGCCAACGTCCAGCGTCCGCTGTGGGCCTCGACCGGTGTCAAGGACCCGGCCTACCCCGACACGATGTACGTCGACGAGCTCGTCGCCGCGGACGTCGTCAACACGATGCCCGGCAAGACGCTCGAGGCGACCGCCGACCACGGCGACATCCACGGCGACACGGTCACCGGCGCCTACGACGAGTCCTCGGACGTACTCGACCAGCTCGACGGCGTCGGCGTCTCGTACACCGAGGTCGTCGACCTGCTCGAGGAGGAGGGCGTCGACAAGTTCGAGAAGGCCTGGGGCGAGCTGCTCGACGGCGTCCGTGCCGAGATGGACAAGGCCCGGGCATGAGCTCGATCTCCGTCACCGCGTCCGGCGCGGCGGCCGAGGCGATCACGGCCCACGTCGACGGGCTCGTGGCCGACCGGGTCGCGAGCCGGCTCTTCGAGCAGGACAGGACGCTCTGGGGCGCGGCCGCCGAGTCGGAGGCGGGCATCCGCCTGTCCTGGACCGGGCTGCCCCGCTCCTCTCGCCCGCTCGTCGGCGAGATCGCCGCGCTGCGAGGGCAGCTCACCGACCAGGGCCTGACGCACGTCGTGCTCTGTGGCATGGGTGGCAGCTCCCTCGCCCCCGAGGTCATCTGCGCGACGGCGGGCAAGGACCTCGTCGTGCTCGACTCCTCCGACCCCGACTACGTGCGCCGTGCCCTCGGCGACGACCTCGCCCACACGGTCGTCGTCGTGTCGAGCAAGTCCGGCTCCACCGTCGAGACCGACTCCCAGCGTCGCGCCTACGAGCAGGCGTTCACCGACGCCGGCATCGACCCGGCCGAGCGCATCGTCGTCGTCACCGACCCCGGCAGCCCGCTCGACGGCGAGGCCCGGGAGAAGGGCTACCGCGTCGTCAACGCCGACCCGAACGTCGGCGGGCGCTACTCGGCCCTCACCGCCTTCGGCCTCGTGCCGAGCGGCCTCGCGGGCGTCGACATCGAGGCCCTCCTCGACGAGGCCGACTCGGTCGCCGACGTGCTCGCCGCCGACGACGACGCCAACCCGGGCCTTCGCCTCGGCGCGGCCATGGGCGCCACGTCGCCGCTGCGCGACAAGCTCGTCCTCGTCGACGACGGCTCGGGCATCGTCGGGTTCGCCGACTGGGCCGAGCAGCTCATCGCCGAGTCCACCGGCAAGGACGGCACCGGCGTGCTGCCCGTCGTCGTGGCCGGCGACGACGACCCGGAGGTGCGCTGGCCGGCCGCCGACGTCACCGTCGCACGTCTGGTCCCCGACGACGACGAGGGCGACCCCTCGGCTGGTGCTGCTGCGGCGCAGGGCGGTTCGGAGGTCCGCGTCAGCGGCTCGCTGGGCGCCCAGCTGCTCCTGTGGGAGGTGGCCACGGCCGTGGCCGGTCGTCTCCTCGGGATCAACCCCTTCGACCAGCCCGACGTCGAGAGTGCCAAGAAGGCCGCCCGTGCCCTGCTCGACCAGGGCGCGGCCCAGGCCGACGAGCCGGCGGCCACCGACGGTGCGGTGGAGATCCGCGCCGTCGGCGGGGGCGACGGCGCGTGGCTCGGCGACGCGTCCACGGTGCCCGCCGCGCTCGACGCGCTCCTCGCCCGGCTCGACCCCGAGCACGGCTACGTCGCGGTCATGGCCTACCTCGACCGGCTCG
>JAEWFB010000234.1 GCA_023389095.1 Actinomycetes bacterium | reverse complement strand
GGCGCACCTGTTACGGTCGGGGCGGTTCCGCGTCGGAGCAGCGACGAATCCGCTGCACGTGAGACCGGGAAGTCGTAGGTGAGTCATGGCTGCAGGCAAGGGCCGCAAGCTCGTCATCGTCGAGTCGCCCGCGAAGGCGAAGACGATCGCGGGGTACCTGGGTGGGGACTTCGAGGTGGAGGCGTCGGTCGGGCACATCCGCGACCTGCCGAACCCCTCCGAGCTGCCCGCCGACATGAAGAAGGGTCCGTTCGGCAAGTTCGCCGTCGACGTCGACAACGGCTTCGAGCCGTACTACGTCGTCGACCCGGACAAGAAGAAGAAGGTCGCCGAGCTCAAGCGGCTCCTCAAGGACGCCAGCGAGCTCTACCTCGCCACCGATGAGGACCGCGAGGGCGAGGCCATCGCCTGGCACCTGCTCGAGGCCCTCAAGCCGCGGGTTCCCGTCAAGCGCATGGTGTTCCACGAGATCACCCGCGAGGCGATCCAGCGGGCCGTCAACGACACCCGCGAGCTCGACACCCGCCTCGTCGACGCCCAGGAGACCCGCCGCATCCTCGACCGCCTCTACGGCTACGAGGTCAGCCCGGTCCTGTGGCGCAAGGTCCGCCAGGGACTCTCGGCCGGACGCGTCCAGTCGGTCGCGACGCGCATGGTCGTCGAGCGCGAGCGCGAGCGGATGGCGTTCGTCAAGGCGTCCTACTGGGACGTCGAGGGCGAGTTCACCCCCGGCGGCGACCAGCAGCGCTTCGCCGCGCGCCTCGCCTCCGTCGACGGCGCCCGCGTGGCCACCGGCCGCGACTTCTCCGACACCGGCCAGCTGACCGGCAAGGGCGTCGTCCACCTCGAGGAGGGCCTGGCCCGCCGCATCGCCGAGGCGTGCACCGGTGCCGACGCCCGGGTCACCGACGTGCAGGAGAAGCCCTACACGCGTCGGCCCTCGGCCCCCTTCACCACCTCGACGCTCCAGCAGGAGGCCTCGCGCAAGCTGCGCCTCAGCAGCAAGAACGCGATGCGCGTCGCGCAGCGCCTCTACGAGAACGGCTACATCACCTACATGCGTACCGACAGCACGACGCTGTCGGACGCCGCCCTGACCGCCGCCCGCAGCCAGGCCCGCGACATGTACGGCGCCGAGTACGTGCCCGAGTCGCCGCGCCGGTACGAGAAGAAGGTCAAGAACGCGCAGGAGGCCCACGAGGCCATCCGCCCCGCCGGCGACCGCTTCCGCAGCCCGGCCCAGGTGGCCGGCGAGCTGCGCGGCGACGAGTTCGCCCTCTACGAGCTGATCTGGAAGCGCACCGTCGCCTCGCAGATGGCCGACGCCCGGGGCTCGACGGCCACGGTTCGGCTGTCGGTCGACACCGCGGTCGAGGGCGCCCGGCAGGTCGAGTTCTCGGCCTCCGGCACCGTCATCACCTTCAAGGGCTTCCTCGCCGCGTACGAGGAGGGCCGCGACGACGAGGCCGTGGCCCGTGCCGACGCCGCCGCCGAGGAGCGCCGCCTGCCCAAGCTGTCCACCGGCGTCGCCATCGAGGTGCTGCGGGCCGAGGCCGACGGCCACGAGACGAGCCCGCCGGCCCGCTACACCGAGGCCACGCTCGTCAAGGCGATGGAGGAGCGCGGCATCGGTCGCCCGTCCACGTACGCCGCGACGATCGGCACGATCCAGGACCGCGGCTACGTCTTCACCAAGGGCCAGGCCCTCGTGCCGACGTGGCTCGCCTTCGCCGTGACGCGCCTGCTCGAGGAGCACTTCGGCTCGCTCGTCGACTACGAGTTCACCGCCTCGATGGAGGAGGACCTCGACCGCATCGCCAACGGCGACGAGGGCCGGGTGCACTGGCTCGAGCAGTTCTACTTCGGCAACGAGCCCACCTCGGGCGCCGGCCTCAAGCAGCTCGTCGACGACCTCGGCGAGATCGACGCCAAGGAGATCAGCACGATCCCCCTCGGCGACGGCATGGTCGTGCGCGTCGGGCGCTACGGCCCGTACGTCGAGGAGGTGACGCCCCGCGGCGTCGACCTCGAGACCGGCGAGGTGGCCGAGGGCGCCGACCCGACGGCGACGCCGCGACGCGCGACGATCACCGACGACGTCGCCCCCGACGAGATGACCCCCGAGAAGGCGCGCGAGCTGCTCGAGGTCGCCGCCGACGACGGCAAGGTGCTCGGCCAGGACCCCGAGACCGGCCGCGACATCATCGCCCGCGCCGGGCGCTACGGCCCGTACGTCACCGAGGTCATCGACGACGACGCGCCGGCGGGCGACAAGCCCAAGGGCCGCAAGGCCGCCAAGGTCAAGCCGCGCACCGCGTCGCTCTTCAAGGACATGGACCTCGCGACCATCGACCTCGACGCCGCGCTCAAGCTGCTCAGCCTGCCCCGCGTCGTCGGTGCCGACGCCGAGGGCGTCGAGATCACCGCCCAGAACGGCCGCTACGGCCCGTACCTCAAGAAGGGCACCGACTCGCGCTCGCTGCAGACCGAGCAGCAGCTCTTCGACATCACGCTCGAGGAGGCGCTGGCGATCTACGCCCAGCCCAAGCAGCGCGGACGCGCCGCGGCCGCCCCGCTCAAGGAGCTCGGCGCCGACCCGGTCAGCGGCAAGCCCGTCGTCGTCAAGGACGGCCGCTTCGGCCCGTACGTCACCGACGGCGAGACCAACGCGACGCTGCGCAAGGACGACGACCCCGCGTCGATCACCCCGGAGCGCGGCTACGAGCTGCTCGCCGAGAAGCGCGCCAAGGGCCCGACGACCCGCAAGCGCGCCGCCAAGAAGACCACGCGCAAGACGGCGAAGAAGACCACCACGAAGAGCACGACGAAGAGGGCTGCCAAGAAGTCCTGACCCGCCTTCCCGATCGAGAGAACACTCCGTCACGTCCGCGTGAGCGCGCGGACGCGCTCGAGGGTGACGGAGTGTTCTCTCGATCGTCGTGAGCGCGCTAGCGTCGGCTCGTGATCGAGATCCGACGCCTCGAGGCGGTCGACCGGCCGCGCTGGGAGACGCTGTTCCGCGCCTACATCGCCTTCTACGAGCGCACCCTCGACGACGCGGCCTACGAGCGGGCATGGCGCGAGATCGCCTCCGACGCAAGGCTGCACGGTCTGGGTGCCTGGATCGACGGCGAGCTCGTCGGGATCACGCACTTCCTCGTGCACCCGAGCTCGAGCGAGCCCGACCTGTGCTACCTCGAGGACCTCTTCGTCGACCCGGCGGTGCGCGGTCGTGGGGTCGCGACGGCCCTCATCTCGGCGGTGCGGGGCTGGGCGCGCGAGCAGGGGTGCGGGAGCGTCTACTGGCAGACCCACCAGGGCAACGCGGTCGCGCGGCGGCTCTACGACGAGGTGGCGACCTTCGAGGGTTTCGTCGTCTACACGCTCCCGGTGGGTGAGGGTGTGCCCAGCGTCGGAGGGCAGTGAGAGGCTGACGGCATGGCAACCGTCGTGTTCGTTCATGCCCACCCCGACGACGAGGCGTCGCAGACCTCCGGATCGATGGCGCGCGCCGTGTCCGAAGGGCACCGCGTCGTCCTCGTCGTGGCCACCAACGGCGACCACGGCGACGCGCCCGAGGACCTCGCCGAGGGCGAGACCGTCGTGCACCGGCGACGCGTCGAGGCCGAGGCGGCAGGTGCCGTCATCGGTACCCATCGCGTCGTCTTCCTCGGCTACGCCGACTCCGGCATGACGGGCTGGGCGCAGAACGACCACGAGGCCAGCTTCATGAGGGTCGACACCGAGGAGGCGGCGGCCCGTGTCGCCGACGTGCTGCGCGAGGAGCAGGCCGACCTCGTCGTCGGCTACGACTGGCACGGCGGCTACGGCCACCCCGACCACGTCAAGGTGCACGCCGTCACCAAGCGGGCCGCCGAGCTGGCCGGCACGGCGCGCTACCTCGAGTCCTCGATGAACCGCAGCGCCATGATCCGCTCGTTCGAGGCGGCGACGGCAGCCGGGCACGATGTCGGCGAGTGGGACCCGAGCGCCCCGATGGACGACGGCAACCCGCTCGGCAGCCTCGAGGAGGAGCTGCACTGGGCGTGCGACGTCGGCGACTTCCTCGAGGTCAAGCGCTCGGCGCTCAAGGCGCACGCGAGCCAGTCCGATGCCCGGAGCATGCTCGAGATGCCCGAGCAGATGTTCGCCATGGCCTTCGGGTGGGAGCACTTCATCGAGCCGGGGCGGCCCGAGGGGATGGTCACGGGGTGGTTCCTCGAGGAGGCAGGTGTCGGGTAGGTTACCGTCGGTAACCTGCAACCTCCGCGCCACCTCCACCGTCTCCCGAAAGGGGTCACCATGCCCGACATCGACTTCGCGACCGCCTCCCCCGAGCAGCTCGCGGCCGTCGAGCCGGCCGAGTTCATCCAGATCGTCAAGAAGATGTCCGACAAGGACGTCACGGCGCTCATGGCCACCGGCAACCGGGAGGCGATCCTGCACGCGATCTTCTCGCGCATGCCCGAGCTCTTCCGCGCCGACCGCGCCGGCTCGACCACGGCGACGACCCACTGGAGCATCACCGGCCGCCCCGACGGCGCCGCCGACGAGTGGACGGTCCGCTTCGCCGACGGCACGTGCAGCGCGCTTCCCGGTCACGAGGGCGAGGCCACGCTCACCCTGACGATGTCGCCGGTCGACTTCACGAAGGTCATCACCAAGAGCGGCAACCCGGTCATGATGTTCATGACCGGCAAGATCAAGGCCAAGGGCGACCTCGGGCTCGCCGCCAACATCGCGAACTTCTTCGACATCCCGAAGGGCTGAGGCCGGAGTGGTCGAGTTCTCGCTGGCCCTCGACGACGACCAGCGCGAGCTGCGCGACTGGGTGCACGGCTTCGCCCGCGACGTCGTGCGCCCGGCTGCGGCCGACTGGGACGCGCGCGAGGAGACGCCGTGGCCGGTCATCCAGGAGGCGGCGCGAGCCGGGCTCTACGGGTTCGAGTTCCTCGCGCAGGCGTGGGCCGACCCCACCGGCATCGCCATCAACCTCGCCAACGAGGAGCTCTTCTGGGGCGACGCCGGCATCGGCATGTCGATCTTCGGCACCACCCTCGCCGTCGCCGCGATCTACGGCTCCGGCACCCCGGACCAGATGGTCGAGTGGCTGCCGCAGTGCTACGGCGACGCCGACGAGCCGAAGCTGGCCGCCTTCGCCACCACCGAGCCGCAGGCCGGCTCCGACGTCGGCGCCATGCGCACGCGGGCCCGCTACGACCAGGCCACGGACGAATGGGTGCTGAACGGGCAGAAGGCCTACATCACCAACGGCGGCATCGCCAACGTGCACGTCGTGACGGCCGTCGTCGACCCCGACCTCCGTGCCCGCGGGCAGGCGGCCTTCGTCGTGCCACCCGAGACCCCTGGGCTCGACGGCGGCCGCAAGCTGCGCAAGCTCGGCCTGCGCGCCTCCCACACGGCCGACGTCTTCCTCGACGACGTCCGCGTGCCCGGCTCGTGCCTGCTCGGCGGCAAGGAGCGGCTCGACGAGCGGCTGGCCCGGGCGCGGCAGGGTGCCGCAGGCGGTGGTCAGGGTGGTCAGGGCGGCAAGGCCGGCCAGGGTGGCCAGGCCGGCCAGGGTGGCCAGGCCGCGATGCGCACCTTCGAGCTCACCCGGCCCACGGTCGGTGCGCAGGCCATCGGCATCGCCCGGGCCGCGTACGAGCACGCCCTCGACTACGCCAAGGACCGCATCGCGTTCGGCCGGCCGATCATCGAGAACCAGTCGATCGCCTTCGCCCTCGCCGACATGCGCACCGAGATCGACGCCGCCCGCCTGCTCGTGTGGCGCGCGGCGTGGATGGGCAAGACGAACCAGCCGTTCGCTGCGGCCGAGGGGTCGATGAGCAAGCTCAAGGCCGGCGAGGTCGCGGTGGCCGTCACCGACAAGGCCGTCCAGATCCTCGGCGGCGCCGGCTACGTGAGCGACCACCCGGTCGAGCGGTGGTCGCGCGACGCGAAGATCTACACGATCTTCGAGGGCACGAGCGAGATCCAGCGGCTCGTCATCGCCCGCGCCATCAGCGGCGTCCGCATCCACTGACGACGCCGCCGCCGGGGCACCCACCTCATGGCAAAGTGCCCACTCGACCGAGACGGTCGAGTGGGCACTTTCTCCATGGCGGGTCTAGACGACGACGCTCAACAGGAGGACGAGGACGAGGCCGGTGACCGACAGGACGGTCTCCATGAGCGACCAGGTCTTGATGGTCTGGCCGACCTTCATCCCGAAGTACTCCTTGACGAGCCAGAAGCCGGCGTCGTTGACGTGCGAGAAGAACACCGAGCCGGCGCCGATGGCCAGGACCATGAGCGACACGTGGGCGGCCGGCATGCCTGCCGCCAGCGGCGCGAGGATCCCGGAGGCCGTGACGGTGGCCACGGTGGCCGAGCCGGTGGCGAGGCGGATCAGCACGGCGACGAGCCAGGCGAGCAGGAGCACCGACAGGCCGCTCTGGGCGATCCAGTCGGCCACGAGCTGGCCGATGCCGGTGTCGACGAGGGTCTGCTTGAAGCCGCCGCCGGCGGAGACGATGAGGATGATGCCGGCGATCGGGCCGAGCGAGGCCTCAAGGGAGGAGCTGACCTCCTTGATGCCCATGCCGGCGCCGCGGCCCAGCGTGAACATCGCGAGGAGGACCGCGATGAGCAGCGCGACGAGCGGGGTGCCGAGGACGTCGAGGACGGCGCGGGCCGGGGTCCCCTTGCCGGCGAGGACGTCGGCCAGGGCCTTGGCCATCATGAGCACGACCGGCGTCAGGACGGTGAACAGGGTGATGCCGAACGACGGGCGACGCGTGGCCGACTCGGCGCGGGGCTCGAAGAGGTCGGGGGCGGGCACGTCGACCCAGCGCGAGGCGAGGCGGGCGAACCACGGGCCGGCCACGGCGACCGTCGGGATCGCGACGAGGATGCCGAGGCCCAGCGTGATGCCGAGATCGGCCTTGAGGGCGTCGACGGCCACGAGCGGGCCCGGGTGCGGCGGCACGAGGCCGTGCATCGCCGAGAGACCGGCGAGGGCCGGGATGCCGACGCGCACGAGTGAGAGGCCAGAGCGTCGGGCGACGAGGAAGATCACCGGCATGAGCAGCACGAGGCCGATCTCGAAGAACATCGGCAGGCCGATGATGGCGCCGACTCCGGCCATCGCCCAGGGCAGGGCCCTCGTCGAGCTGCGCCCGACGATGGTGTCGACGATCTCGTCGGCGCCGCCCGAGTCTGCGAGCAGCTTGCCGAACATCGCGCCGAGGGCGATGAGGATGCCGACCCCGGCCGCGGTGCTGCCGAAGCCCTTGCTGTAGCTGTCGATGACGTCGCTCATCGCGACGCCGGCGACGGCGCCGACCGTGAGCGAGCCGAGGGTCAGGGCCAGGAACGGGTGCAGCTTGAACCGCACGATGAGCAGGACGAGCACGGCGATGCCGAGCAGCGCAGCGGGCACGAGGCGTCCGGCGGGGACGGCCGGTGCGGCGTCGGCGGCGACGGCCGACGCGGACAGCAGGGACAGGCTGGTGGTCATGAGCGGGTCGCTTCCGGAGTGCGGGAGGTGAGGAGGGCGATGGACTGCGAGACGAGGTCGTCGACGGGCTGGTCGACCTCGAGGACGGCGCCGTGCTCGTCGGGCCCGAGCGGCTCGAGGGTCGCGAACTGCGACTCGACGAGGGCGGCGGGCATGAAGTGCCCGGGACGTCCGGCGACGCGGGCCGCGACGACGTCGGGGTCGCCGTGCAGGTGCACGAAGTACACGTGCGGGGCGGCCGCCGCGAGCACGTCGCGGTAGGCCTGCTTGAGGGCCGAGCAGCTCGTGACGCCGCCGGTCGCGGCGTGGTCGGTGAGCCACCGGGCGATGGTGGCCAGCCACGGGCCGCGGTCGGTGTCGGTGAGCGGGATGCCGGCCGACATCTTGTCGATGTTCACCCGGGGGTGGAAGTCGTCGGCGTCGGCGAAGGGGACGCGCAGGCGCTGGGCCAGGGCCGCGCCGACCGTCGTCTTGCCCGAGCCGGACACCCCCATGACGACGACCAGGGGTGGTGGGTGGTGCTGGGTGTTCGCTGCCGTCTGGTGCGACATGCTCCGTGACTCCTTCGTCCGGCTCGATCGCTCTCTTCGTCGAGTCGCTCGCCCTAGAGTGGAGCAACAAGAACGTCTTATCAAGTCCTTGGAGCAAATAAAACAGATTTAAAGACACACGAGGGTGAGCGCGTGTGCCGTGTGACAGGCTGACGCCATGCCCACCGAGCGCCGCCCCGCCCTGCACGCGAGCGTCCTCGACGCGTTGGGGCGCCAGGTGGTCTCGGGTGAGCTGGCGGCCGGGACGGTGCTGCGGATCGACCAGCTGGACGAGCGGTACGGGGTGTCGCGCTCGGTGGTGCGTGAGGCGGTGCGGGTGCTGGACTCGATGGGTCTGGTGCAGGCGCGCAAGCGGCTCGGGGTGCGGGTGCTGCCGAGCA
>JAEWFB010000233.1 GCA_023389095.1 Actinomycetes bacterium | reverse complement strand
GCGATGCACAGGGCGAACAGCTCGGGTCGGGCGCCGGCCGTGGGCTGGTCGGGCCGGGCGGGCTCGGCGGGCTGGTCGGGCTCGGTGGGCTGGTCGGGCTCGGTGGGCTCCATCGACGCAGCGTAGGCACGCACGCGAGCGGGCGGCACGCGGTTTTCCGGTGCCGCCCGCTCGCGCTGGACGCCCGGATCTCAGAAGAAGATCGCTCCGATCGCCGACCCCACCACGACCGTCGTGAACGACAGCACGAGCATCGGGACGAAGTAGCTGTGGTCGAGCAGCTTGGTGCCCAGCTTCGTCGTGCCGGACAGGTCGAAGTTGGCGCCGGCGATCTGCGGGCCGCCGGTCGGCAGGGTGTAGACGCCGCCGATGGCGCCGGCCCACATGCCGGTGACGAGCCCCGGCGACAACCCCGCCACGAGCCCGATCGGCACCATGGTCCGGGTCGCGGTCGACTGGCTCGTCGTCAGGGCGGCGACGATGAAGACCGAGATCGCGAAGACGAAGCGGTAGTCGTTGACCCAGCCGCCGACGGTGTCGACGATGAGCGCCTCGTGCGCGGCGATGAACGTCGCCGTCATCCAGGCGATCCCGAACAGGGCGATGGCCGACATCATGCCGGCCTTGAACACCGACTGGTCGGGCACCGACTTCACGTCGGGACGGCCGACGAAGAGGATGATCACCCCGACGACGAACATGACCATGACGATCGTGCTCGTCATGTCGAGCGGGACGGGGGCCTCGCCCTCGGACGCGAAGGCCGGACGGAGGCCCGGGAACAGCCCCAGCACGACGATGACGAGCACGCCGAGCAGGAACGTCACCGCGGCGTTGCGCCCCTCCCTGGTCGCCGACAGCTTCGCCGACGCCCGCTCGGGCTCCGTCGGTCCCGCGCCACCGCCGGGCGGCGCCGTGGCCACGGCGACCGGCGCACCACCGGTGGTGGAGGACGTCGTCGTGGCGACCTCGGCCTGGCGGACCGCAGCCGTCGTCCTCAGCGGCGGCAGGAGGCCGGCGCGGATCTTCTCCTGGACCTCCGGGTCGTCCTCCAGCTCGGGACCGAGCCGGTTGACGACCAGCGAGGTCACGACGATGCCGATGACGCAGGCGGGCAGCGTGATGGCGAGGATCTGGGTGAGCCCGAAGTTGTACGGAGGCACGTCGGTCAGGGTCAGCATCGCCGCCATGGCGGCCGAGACCGGCGACGCGGCCAGCGCCACCCCCGACTGCACGACGCTCACCGACATGGGGCGCGACGGGCGGATCCCGTTGCGGTAGGAGACGTCGTAGATCACCGGCAGGAGCGGGTAGAGGATGTTGCTGGTGCCGGCCCCGATCGAGAAGGCGAAAGCCGTGAGCGGGGCGATGAGCGTGATCTGCTTCGGGTGGCTCTCGATGACCTTGGCGGCCATGAGGACCATCCAGGCGATCCCGCCGGCCGCCTGCATCATCGCTGCGGCGGTGACGACGGCGAGGATGATCGCCACGGCGCCTGCCGGGGGCTCGCCCGGGGCCTCCCGGAAGACGAAGACGAGGATGAAGACCCCGAGGCCGCCCCACAGACCGACCCCCACGCCGCTGGAGCGCGTGCCCATGAGGATGCAGCCCAGGACGACGAGGGCCTCGAGCACGAAGACGATGTTCATGCTGGCCGCCTTTCCGTGTGCGGTCTAGTGGATGGACCCGCCGACGGACCGTTCGTCCGGCTTGTCGGCGTACTCGACGATGGCGGCGATCCCCGCCGCCAGTGCCGTGGTCATGTCGTCGATCCCCATCGACGGCTGCGGGGGCTGGTTGACGACCTGTTGGGGCGAGTAGGGCACGTGGACGAAACCGGCTCTCTTGCCGGGGAACTCGCGGTCGATCATGTAGAGCGACTGGTACATGATGTGGTTGCAGACGTAGGTCCCGGCCGTGTTGGAGACCTTCGCCGGGATCCCGGCACCCCGCATCGCCGTGACCATCGCCTTGACCGGCAGGGTGCTGAAGTAGGCCGCCGGACCGTCGTCGCGGATCGTGGTGTCGATGGGCTGCTTCTGGTCGTTGTCGGGGATGCGGGCATCGTCGACGTTGATGGCGACCCGCTCCGGGCTGACCTCGAACCTGCCGCCGGCCTGACCGACGTGCAGCACGACGTCGGGGTCGTGCTCGACGATCGCCTCGTGGACCACCTCGGCCGTCCGGCCGAACACGACCGGGATCATCACCTTGACGACCTCGGCGCCCGAGATCGTGTCCGGCAGGGCCCGAACCGCCTCCCACGAGGGGTTGATCGGCTCGCCGCCGAACGGCTCGAAGCCGGTGACCAGGACCTTCACGGCCGCTGCCTGTCGCGCCGCGCCACCCGGACCGGGACGGGAACCCGGGCGGGGGCCCGCGCCGCGTCGAACCTGTGCCGAAGACCGACGACGATGACGAGAACGACGATGAGCACGAACCACCCGGACATACCGACCCCCTACTGCGGACTGAGAGCGCCGACCACGGGGAAGGCCGGAGGGCCGAACCCGTACTCATCGTCTGCGTCCCGCGCCACGCCCGGCATCACTCGCGCAGGTTGAGCCGGCCGGCGCGACGGCGCTCGCTAGGGTTCGGCGCATGAGCGACGACGTGACGATCCTGCACAACAACCGCTGCTCCACCTCGCGGGCGGCGATGGAACGCCTCGACGAGGCCCAGGTGCAGGCCCAGGTCGTCGACTACCTGCGCCACCCGCTCGACGCCGCAGCGCTCGAGGACCTCCTCGACAAGCTCGAGGACGCCCCGACCGACCTCGTCCGTCGTGACCCCCACTTCGCCGAGCTCGGCCTGACCGACGCGGACGTCGCCACCCGCGAACAGGTCGTCGACGTGCTGGTGCGGCACCCGCGGCTGCTCCAGCGCCCCGTCCTCGTCAAGGGCGACCGCGCCATCATCGGCCGGCCCAAGGAGCGCGTCGCGGCCTTCCTGGCCGAGTGAACGCCGGCGAGGACGGACGATCTCGCCGGAACGTGTAACGCATCCGGGCGTCCCGGCGATGGAAGGGCTGACAGAGGCGCCTCCCGGACCCCCGAGCGGGAGGCGCCTCTTCGCGCGTCCCGACCGACCGGCCGGACGCTCAGCCCGCCTGCTGCTCGCCGAGCTCCCCGAGCTCCCCGAGCTCCCCGAGCTCCCCCAGCGCCCCGAGCGGTCCAGGGTCTGCAGCCGCGGCAGGTGCTCGGGCCTCGCCGGCCCCGCCCGACGCGTCCACGGGTGTGACGGGGGCGACGGCAGAGGGACCCGTGGCCCCGGAGCCCCCGGGGTCCCCAGAGCCCCCGACCCGGCCCGGCTCCTGCATGAACGCGCGCAGCGTGTCGGCGAAGCGCTGTGGCTGGTCGAGGTGCGGGAAGTGCCCCGCGCCCTCGAACAGCTCGATCTGGCAGCCGGGGATGGCCTCCCGGGCCAGGGCCGCGTGGGCGGGCGGGATGATGTAGTCGCGGGTGCCCCACACGACGAGCACGGGCAGGTCGACGAGGTCGGGCAGGTAGTCGGTCGCGCTGACGCGCTGCCCGCCGGGGTCCATGACGGCACGCGTCGTGGCCAGGAAGGCCCGCCGGCTGTCGGCGTCGCCGAGCGAGGTGAACCCCTCCCAGGCAGCCCGCACGTCGTGGCTCGCGCGCCAGCCGGCCAGCGACAGCACCCGCCCGACGGCCGCGGCGCCGCCGCGGACCCAGGGGGAGGCGATGACGGGCAGCACCCACTCGGCGCCGGGCAGGGTGGCCGAGCGCAGGACCGGGTTGACCTGACGTCCGAGGCCCCCGCTGCCGACGAGCACGAGCCGGTCGACGCGGTCCGGGAACAGGTAGCAGAACTCGAGGGCGATCCCGCCGCCGAGGGAGTGCCCGACGATCGTCACCCGGTCGATGCCGAGCCGGTCGATGAGGTCGCGCAGGGTGGCCGCGTGCGCCGCGACGGAGTAGTCGCCGATGTGCTTGGCCGACGCGCCGTGGCCGAAGAGGTCGGGCACGACGACGCGGAAGGAGTCGGCGAGGGTGTCCACGAGGTGGCCCCAGTAGCGGTGCGAACCGAGCAGGCCGTGCACGAACAGGATCGTCTCGCCGGCCCCGACGTCGACGTAGGAGAGCGCGTGCCCGTGCAGGGTCACCGTCATCGGCTCGGACGTGCTCACGTCGGTCTCCTCCGGCGGCGCTCGCTGCGCCGCCTCCCCCTCCTACTCAGGGTAAGTCGGCCGCGGACCCGACGCAGGTGCTTTGAGTTCCGCTTCACAGCGCGCGTGCAGACGCCGGAACGGGCCTGCCCGGGCGTGTAACGCCCGAGCGGGCACCGCCGATGACGGGGACGAACGAGGCGCCACTCGAACCCCCGAGCGAGTGGCGCCTCGTCATGTGCGGGCTCGGGCCCGGGCGCTCGCCTCAGCCGGCTCGTCTCGCCGTGAGCAGCAGGTACTCCCAGCGCATGACGCCGTCGGCGTCGGTGGCCTCCCGGGCGAGGTCGGCCAGCCCGGCGTCGAGGGCCGCGATGCGCCCCGCGTCATCGGCGAGGGAGCGATAGGTCGCGACCGTGGGCCCGTACGCCGTCTTGAAGAGGTCGCGGAACGCCTCCGGCGAGTCGAACCGGACATCGAGGCGCTGCCGACTGGCCTCGACGTCGGTGACGCCGCCACCGAACAGCTCCCGCACGTGCGCCTCGTCGCCCCAGAGCGGTGCCGGCTGCGCCCCGGGAGGCGGTGCGGGGGCGAACGGCCTCATGACGCCGAAGAGCCGGCCGATGAACCCCGACGGCGTCCAGCTGAGCAGGGCGACCCGTCCGCCCGGGCGCGTGACCCGGAGCAGCTCGGCGGCCGAGCGGTCGTGGTGCGGGGCGAACATGACACCGACGCACGAGAGCACGACGTCGAAGGACGCGTCGGGGAAGGGCATCGCCTCGGCGTCGGCGACGTGCCACTCGACGTCCAGGCCCGCGTCGGCCGTGACGCGGCGTCCGATGTCGACGAGCGCCGGTGCGAGGTCGGCGGCGACGACGGTGGCACCCGTGCGGGCGGCCGGCACCGTCGCGTTGCCGGTGCCCGCCGCCACGTCGAGGACGCGGTCGCCGCGGCTCACGCCGGTGGCGTCGACGAGCGTGCTGCCGAGCGAGGGGATGACGTCGCGGGCGACGGCGGCGTAGTCGCCGAGTCCCCACATCGTGGCGTGACGGGCCTTGAGGGCGGCGTCCTCGGCGTCCGGCGTCGTGGTGGTGGTGGACGTCGTGCTGCTGGTGCTGGTCGTCATGGTCGGTCTCCTCGAGTCGGATCGGTGTCTGGCCCCGCGCGACCGGCGGGCGTCCTGCCGTCCACTGTCCGGTGCCGACGGTGCCCCGCGTCAGTCCAGACAATGGACTGACGCGGTACACGTCCGGGACCGATACTGGGTGCGGCCGCAGGCCGCACGACCGAGGCGCCGGGCCGGAGGTGGCAGATGGGCTCGCACGATCCAGGCGCAGGGCAGTACTGCCCGATCTCGCGCACGCTCGACGTCGTGGGGGAGCGGTGGACGCTGCTCATCGTGCGCGACATGCTCGTCGGCGCCACGCGCTTCAACGACCTCGCCCGCGGGCTGCCCGGCCTGTCGCGCACGCTGCTCGCCAAGCGGCTGCGCCACCTCGAGAAGCACGGCGTCGTCGAACGCTCCGGCCAGCACTACGTGCTCACGGGGGCGGGCCGCGCGCTCGAACCCCTCGTCTTCGGCATGGCCGAATGGGGTGCTCGGTACCAGTTCGGCGACCCCCAGCCGGAAGAGCTCGACGCCCAGCTGCTCGTGTGGTGGATGCACACCCGCGTCGACACCTCCGGGCTGCCGGGGGAGCGCCACGTGCTGCACCTGCGCTTCGCCGACGACGCGCGCCGGTTCTGGATCCTCGTCGACCACGGGGTCCCGTCGGTCTGCATGAGCGACCCGGGCTTTCCCGTCGACGTGACGATCAGCTCGGACGTGTCCTCGCTCTACGCCGTGTGGCTCGGGCGGGTGCCGCTCCCGGTCGCGCTGCGCGCCGGGTCGGTGCTCGTCGAGGGACCGACCGCGGTGACGCGCCACCTCGACGAGGTGCTGCGGCTGTCGCCGGTCGCGCCCTTCGTCGCCGCCATGGCCTGAACGGCACCCGATCCGTCCGTTCGAGCAGGCGATCCGTCCGATCGAGCAGGCGATCCGTCCGGTCGGGTGGGGCGCCGGGGCGCCCGCTCAGACGGCGCAGCCGTCGGGGCCGCACGACGCGTCGGCGGCGGCACCGTCCATCGCATCGCTCGTCGCCCCGAGCATGACGAGCGGGTTGGCCTCGCGCCAGACCTGTTCGAGCGCCTGGGTGAACAGCTCGGTCGGCTGCGCGCCCGAGACGCCGTACCTGCCGTCGAGCACGAAGAAGGGCACGCCCCGGATCCCGAGCCGCTGCGCGTCGGCGACGTCGGTGCGCACGGCATCGAGGTGCGTGTGCTCGTCGAGGGCCCGCTCGACCTCCTCGGCGGCCAGTCCCGCGTCGGTACCGACCCGGACGAGGACGGAGCGGTCGCCGATGTCCTCACCGTGCTCGAAGTGCGCGGACAGCAGCGCCTCCTTGACCGCGTCGCCGACGCCGCGGGCCTTGGCGAGGTGGAGCAGCTCGTGGCCGGGCAGGCTGTTCGCGACGACGACACGGTCGAAGTCGTAGGCCAGCCCCTCCTCGGCCGCGATCTGCGTGACCTGGTCGAACATGGCCCGCACCTGCTCGCGCGACATGCCCTTGCGCGAGACGAGGTAGTCGAGCTCGGTGCCCTCGTGGTGCTCCGGCAACGAGGGGTCGAGCTGGTAGCTGCGCCACGTCACCTCGACCTCGGCGCGGTGCGGGAACGCCGCGAGCGCCTTCTCGAAGCGGCGCTTGCCGATGTAGCACCACGGGCACGCGATGTCCGACCAGATCTCGACCAACATGTCCGGCTCAACCACGACGCGCCCCGTTTGCTTCCCCCGGCCGGCCGCACCACGAATCGAAAGAGCAGCTCGTCCCCGACATGGGGGACGAACTGCTCTTCGATTCGAGAGGGGGCGCGGAGGGCGCGGACTCGTCAGGCGTCGTCGCCCTTCGACGCGTCACCGGACGCGTTGCTCGACCCGTTGCTCGACCCGTTGCCGGACGCGTCGCGCGGCCCAGCGTCCGACGCATCCGACGCGTCCGATGCGTCCGATGCATCCGAGGCGTCGCCGGACGCGTCACGGGACGCGGCCTTCGACCCGTCACCCGACGCGTCGAGCGCGATGACTCGCGGCGCGGCGCGGGACGCGTCGTCGTGCGGCACCTCGCCGTTCGGCGAGAGTTCGGCCGCCGCGGCCTCCAGCGGTGACGACGCTCCGGGACGCACCGCGGGGTCGGGCAGGTCGACGTTCTCCGGGAAGTGACACGCGACCGCGTGCCCCGGCTGCAGCTCGACGAGCGGCGGGGTCTCGGTCTTGCAGACCTCCTGCGCCTTCCAGCACCGCGTGTGGAAGCGGCACGCCGGCGGCGGGGCGATCGGGCTGGGCACGTCGCCCTCGAGGCGGATCCGCTCGCTGCGGCCTCGACGGGTCGGGTCGGGGATCGGCACCGCCGACATGAGGGCCGTCGTGTACGGGTGCATGGGGCGCGCGTACAGCTCGTCGCGGTCGGCGATCTCGACGAGGTTGCCGAGGTACATGACCGCGACGCGGTCGCTCATGTGCCGCACGACCGACAGGTCGTGGGCGATGACGACGTAGGTGAGGCCGAGCTCGTCCTGGAGGTCCTCGAGCAGGTTGATGACCTGCGCCTGGATCGACACGTCGAGGGCCGACACCGGTTCGTCCGCGACGATGAGCTTGGGCTTGAGGGCGAGCGATCGGGCGATGCCGATGCGCTGGCGCTGGCCGCCGGAGAACTCGTGCGGATAGCGGTTGTAGTGCTCGGGGCTCAGGCCGACGAGCTCGAGCAGGCCCTGGACCTCGCGCTTGATGCCGTGCTCGGTCTTGACGTTCTGCAGGCGGAACGGCTTGCCGACGATCGTGCCCACCGTGTGCCGGGGGTTCAGGCTGCCGTACGGGTCCTGGAAGATCATCTGCACGTCACGCCGCAGCGGGCGCATCTCACCGACCGACGCGTGCGTGATGTCGCGCCCCTCGAAGAGGATCTCGCCCTTGCTGGGCTCGAGCAGGCGCGTCAGCATCCGGCCCGTCGTGGTCTTGCCGCAGCCGGACTCACCCACGAGGGAGAGCGTCTCGCCCTTGGCGACCTCGAAGTTCAGGCCGTCGACGGCCTGGACCGCGCCCACCACCCGCTGGAGGACGCCACGCCGGATCGGGAAGTGCTTGGTGAGGTCGGTGACCTTCAGCAGCGGCTCGGACTTCTGCGGGGCGGGAGTCGGTGCGGTGGCGGGGGAGGCGGTCACGCTGCGGCTCCTCGGGTCGGTGCGCTGGTCGCGCTGGTCGGGACGGTCGAGCCGGCGCCCCCACGGGATCCCATCGGGATGGCCGCGGAGGTGCCCACTCGAGCGCTCACTCGGGTGCTCACTCGGGTGCTCACAGCGTCGGCCTGACCTCGTCCTCCCAGATGGACCGGCGCTGGTCCACGGAGAGGTGGCAGGCCGCCCAGTGCCGGGTCAGGGACTCCTCGAACGGCGGGCGCTCGGTCTCGCTGAGGCCCTCGGTGCGGTCGCGGTAGGCACAGCGCGGGTGGAACGGGCACCCCGAGGGGACGTTGATGAGGCTGGGCGGGGAGCCGGCGATGGGGCGCAGGCGGTCGGTGCGCTCGCGGTCGAGGCGCGGCATCGACCCGAGCAGGCCCCACGTGTACGGGTGCTGCGGCCGCTCGAACACCTCGGTCGAGGACGCGTACTCGACCGAGCGGCCGGCGTACATGACCATGATGTCGTCGGACAGCTCGGCGACGACGCCGAGGTCGTGGGTGATGATGACGACCGCCGAGTTGAACTCGGACTGCAGGTCGCGGATGAGGTCGAGGATCTGCGCCTGGACGGT
Source organism: Actinomycetes bacterium (assembly GCA_023389095.1). GTDB lineage: Bacteria > Actinomycetota > Actinomycetes > Actinomycetales > Dermatophilaceae > Monashia. The sequence goes on along the minus strand of JAEWFB010000233.1, from coordinate 1,767 downwards.
GACGTCGAGGGCCGTCGTCGGCTCGTCGGCGATGAGCAGGTCGGGGTCGCACGACAGGGCCATGGCGATCATGGCGCGCTGGCGCATGCCGCCGGAGAACTGGTGGGGGTAGTCGTCGACGCGGCTGCCCGGCTGGGGGATGCCGACCCGGCCCAGCATGTCGACCGCGTGCTTCTTGGCCACCGAGGTGCTGACCTTGTTGTGGATCTTGTAGGCCTCGATGATCTGGTGGCCCACGGTGTAGAACGGGTGCATCGCCGAGAGCGGGTCCTGGAAGATCATCGCCATCTGCTTGCCGCGCAGCGTGCGGACCGTCTCCGGCTTGGCGCCCACGAGCTCGGTGCCGTCGAGGCGGATCGAGCCGGTCATCCGCACCGTGCCCGGCTTGTGCAGGCCCATGATCGACATGCTCGTGACGCTCTTGCCCGAGCCCGACTCGCCGACGATGCCGAGCGTCTTGCCGCGGGCGAGGTCGAAGGACAGGCCGTCGACCGACTTGACGATGCCGTCGTCGGTGGGGAAGTGCACCCGCAGGTCGCGGACCGACAGGAACGCGTCGGGCGACGGGGCACCGAGGCCGCCGATGCCGTCGAGGGTGTTGACCGAGGCCTTCCGGCCGCGGCCCTTGGCCTGGTCGGCGGACCCGTTCGTCGTCCGGTCGGCAGGCTGGCCGGTGGTGTTGTCGGTGGTCTGGCTCATGAGGTGCGCACCCTGGGGTCGACGGCGGCGTACAGGAGGTCGACGATGAGGTTGGCGAGGATGACGAACACCGCGCCGAACAGCGTCACACCGAGGACCTTGGGGAGGTCGTTGTTGTTGATGGCCTGGACCGCGTAGTACCCGATGCCCTGCAGCGAGAACGTCGTCTCGGTGAGGACGGCGCCGCCGAGCAGCAGGCCGAGGTCGAGGCCGAAGATCGTGAGGATCGGTGTCAGGGCCGAGCGCAGGCCGTGCTGGATCACGACGTTGCGTTCCTTGAGGCCCTTGGCCCGGGCCGTGCGGATGTAGTCCTCGTTCATCGTCTCGAGCATGCCGGCGCGGGTGAGGCGGGCGTAGCTCGCGGCGTAGAGGAAGGCCAGGGTGGTCCACGGCAGGATCATCCGGTGGACGAGGTCGAGCGGACTGGTCGCATCGAGCGGACTCGCGCCGCCGGCGTAGGTCCACTTGAGGCCGTAGCTGAAGATCGTCAACGTCAGCAGGCCGGTGAAGAAGATCGGCAGCGAGACGCCGGCGAGGGCGATGCCCATGAAGCTGCGGGCGAGGACGGAGCCGCGCTTGAGCGCCGAGACGACCCCGGTGCCGACGCCGCCGACGAGCCAGAGGACCGCGGCCCCGGCCGCGAGGATCGCGGTGACGGGCAATCGGTCGAGGATGTCGGGCAGGACGGGGTTCTGGGTGAGGTAGGAGTAGCCGAGGCACGGCGCGGGGCAGTGGTCGGTGCCGGCGCCCGTGTTGTAGTCGGCGCCCACGACGATGCCCTTGACGAAGCGCCCGTACTGGACGTAGATCGGGTCGGTGAAGCCGAGCCGCACGGCGGTCTCGTGGATCTGCGCCTGACCTGCGCTCTTGCCGACGTAGCGCGAGGCGAGGTCGTCGACGCTGGCCCCGCCGATGCGGGGCACGAGGAAGAAGATGACGAAGACGACGGCGCTCACGATGGCGAGCAGCAGGATGGCGGCGAGGAGCCGGCGGATGAGGTACGTCAGCACAGGAGTGCGGCCGGGTGCGGTGGCGGGCGGGGGTGGCCCGCCGGCGCCGCCCCCATTG
>JAEWFB010000220.1 GCA_023389095.1 Actinomycetes bacterium | reverse complement strand
CTCATGGTCTTCGTCGTCGAGGTCGGCGGCGCGCACCCGCTGCTGCGCCCGTTCGTCGGCGTCGGCGTCCTCGGCGGCTTCACGACCTTCAGCACGTACACGTCGGAGACCACCGTGCTGCTCCACGGCGGCCACCCCGTCCTCGCCCTCGCCTACCTCCTCGGCACCCCGGTCGCGGCGCTCGCGGGCGTCGCGGCCGGCGTCCTGCTCACCCGCGCGGCCCTCGCCGCCCGGCACCGACTCGCCACCCGTGGAGGTTCCCGATGACCACGCTCGACGGTCCCGCCCGCCGCCTCACCGTCTACGTCGGCGAGGCCGACACGTGGCACCACCGCCCCGTGCACAGCGAGATCGTGCACCGCGCGCACGCCGCCGGGCTCGCCGGCGCGAGCGTCTTCCGCGGCATCGAGGGGTTCGGGTCCTCCCACCTCGTGCACACCTCGCGTCTGCTGTCGCTGTCGGAGGACCTGCCGGTCGCCGTCGTCGTCATCGACACCGCCGAGCGCATCGACGCCTTCCTGCCGCAGGTGCAGGAGGTGGTCGGCGAGGGTCTCGTCACCGTCGACGACGTCCGCGTCGTGCACCACACCTTCCGGCCGAACCCCGACGCGTCGTCCCCCGACGCAGGCTCCCCCGAGTCCCCCGACGCCGCGGGCGCGGACCGGTGACGGCGCTCCTGCTCGTCTGCGCCGGGGCGGCCGTGGGAGCCCCCGCGCGCTACCTCACCGACCGCGCCGTCCAGTCCCGCCACGACAGCCTCATGCCGTGGGGGACGCTGGTGGTCAACGTCATCGGCTCGCTCGTGCTCGGGCTGGTCACCGGGCTGACGGTCGCGCACGACGTCCCGGCAGCGGTCACCCTCGGCATCGGCACCGGGTTCTGCGGGGCCCTCACGACGTACTCGACCTTCAGCTACGAGACGCTGCGACTGCTCGAGTCGCGGGCCGTCCTCGTGGCGTGCCTCAACGTCGGCGTCTCGCTCGTCGCCGGTCTCGCGGCGGCGCTCGGCGGCTATGCCCTCGGCACGACCCCCTAGAACGGTCCGGAACGGCTCGGGTCGCTGGACGCTCCGGTCACGGCATCGGCAGCGCCGGGTCGCCCGCGAGCGCACCGTCCATGATGCGTCGCCAGATCGGCGCCGCGAAGCAGGCGCCGGTCATCGCCGTGCACGACTTGCCGGCCATCGACACGTTGAACATCCGCCGGGTCGGGTTGACCGGGTTGCCGACCCAGACCGCCGTCGTCAGCTGCGGGGTGTACCCGATGAACCACGACTGCGCGTTGCCGTCGGCCGTCCCGGTCTTGCCCGCCGACGTCCGGCCGGCGAGCTGGTTGAGGATGCCCGAGCCGTTGGTCATGTTGTACTCGAGGTACTTGGTGGCCTGGTCAACGGCACCCGGGTCGGCCACCTGCCGGCAGGAGGTGCCGGGGGCCCACAGCGTCTTGCCGTCCTGGACGACGCTCGTGACCGGGTGCATCTGGCAGACGGTGCCGTGGTCGGCGAGCCCGGCGTACGCGTCGGCCATCGTCTGGGGTGAGACCGTCTGTGCCCCGAGGATGACCTGCGGCGGGTAGGTGCCGAGCGGCGAGCCGTCGCCACCGTGGACGCCGAAGTCCTTCATCGTCTTGTGGATCGCACAGACGCCGAGGCGGCTCGCCAGCGCGACGAAGGCGGTGTTCGTCGACTTCGCCGTGGCCTGCTTGAGCGACATCGTCCCACCCGGCCACGCCTCGTCGTTGTACACCTTCCAGTCGCTGCCGAGGCCGCACGGCTGGGGGAACTGCGAGGGCCGGAAGGTGGCCGGCTGCTGGTTGTCGGCTGCCGGGGCATCGACGGACGCGTTCATGCCGAGGCCCTGCTTCATGGCCGTGACGAGCGAGAACGCCTTGGCCGTCGACCCGAACTGGAACCCGCCGGAGCCGCCGTACCGCTGGTCGACGGCGAAGTCGAGCTCGGTCGCGCCGCCCCCCGTGCCGTACTGCGTGTCCTGACCGAGCGCGACCACGGCGCCGGTCCCCGGCTGGGTGACGTAGGCGGCCGCGGAGACCCCGAGCGCGTTGTGCTCGGGGGCGACCCGGCGCAGCGACTTGTCGACGGTGGCCTGGACCGAGGGGTCGAGGGTGGTGCGGATCGTGAGCCCGCCCTGGAAGAGCAGGTCGTGCCGCGCCTGCTGGGTCGGGCCGAGCGCCGGCTGCTGCTCGAGCCACGTGATGACGAAGGAGCAGAAGTACGGCTCCGCCGACGCGGCACACGTCGCGGGCGGGTTGGTGACCGACAGGTCCTTGGCGATCGGGCGCTTCACGGCGGCCTCGTACTGCGCGGCGGTCAGCTGGTCGAGCGCCCGCATCCGGGCCAGCACGACGTTGCGCCGGGCCTGCGCCGCCTTCGGGTGGTTGACCGGGTCGGTGGCGCTCGGGCTCTGCACGAGGCCGGCCAGCGTGGCGGCCTCGGTGAGCGTGAGGTGGCTGGCGTGCACCCCGAAGTAGTGCCGGGCCGCGGCCTCGACGCCGTAGGCGCCGTCGCCGTAGTAGGCGAGGTTGAGGTAGCCCTGCAGGATCTGGTCCTTGGTCCACGTCCGCTCGAGGGCGACGGCGTAGCGCAGGTCGGTCAGCTTGCGTGGGATCGTCTTGGCCACGGCGGCCTCGGCCGCGGCGTCCTGTCCGGTGCGCAGGGCCTGGGCCTGCAGCGAGAGCTTGACGAACTGCTGGGTCAGCGTCGAGGCGCCCTGGGTCGCCTGCCCCGTGCGCAGGTCCTGGATGACAGCCCGGGTCAGGCCCTGGGGGTCGATGGCGCCGTGGTCGTAGAACCGGCTGTCCTCGATGGCCACCTGGGCCGCGCGCATGACCGGGGCGACCTGTGAGATGGGCACGACGACGCGGTTCTCGTCCTGCGGCGTCGCGATGACCGAGCCGTCGGCCGCGAGGATCCGCGAGCCCTGGACGAGCTGGGCCATGGTGAAGGTGCTCGGCAGGGCCATGAACGCCTCGCTGCCGGCGTTCGACAGCCCGCCGAGGGCCGCGACGGTCGGCACGTAGAGGCCGGCACCGAGCAGGCCGACGGCGACCGACGCCGTGAGGAAGGCGACGAGCATCCGTATCGTCCGCTGGACGTCGAGACGTTTGGTACCCACAGGGGACCATAGGCCCCGCACACCGACGCCACACTGGGCGTCGGCTGGGAATCAGCCGGCAGCCTCGAGCGAGGCGGGTACCGGAACCGGCACCGTCGTGGGGACGAGGGCACCGCCGGCCGAGGCGGTCGGGACCGCGGACGCCGGTGCCGGGTGGCCGACGCCGGGCTGGCGGGCGTGGACGCAGCGCAGGCCGTGCACGGCCTCGCCGAGGTTCTCGAGGTAGGCGGCCCGACGCGGGGTCGGGACCGCCGCGTGGTCCGCCGCACCGGTCCGGCCCGAGGCGACGGTGTCGTCGGCGTAGTGCTGCTCGAGCCCACCCCGCAGCAGCCGCAGGGCCTCGCCACGCTGCTGGGAGACGGCCGAGGAGGTCAGGCCGAGGTCGGCCGCGACGTCCTTGACCGCCCGGCCCTCGAGGTAGATCTCGGTGACGATGAGGCGCAGCCGCTCGGGCAGGGCGGCGACCGCGGCCCCGAGGTAGCGGACGCGCTCGAGCTCGAGCACCGAGTCCTCGGGGGCGACGATGTCGGCGGTGAGGGCCTCGGCGGCCTCGTCGAGGGGACCGACGGTCCGGGCGGCGTCGGCGAGGCAGGCACGCACCTGGTCGCTCGTCAGGCCGAGGGCCGCGGCCATCTCGTCGTGGGTCGGGGCGCGCCCGAGCCGGGCGGCGAGGGTCTCGGTCATCGACTGGAGGGCCTTGATGCGCTGGCGGGTGCCACGCCCGGCCCAGTCGAGCGACCGCAGCTCGTCGACGAGGGCGCCGGTGATGCGGCGCCGCGCGTAGGCACCGAACGGCACCCCGGTCGACGGGTCGTAGGCGTCGGCGGCGAGGACGAGACCGACGGCGCCGACCGACGCGAGGTCCTCGCGCGACAGGTGGGTCGCCCGACCGCACAGCTCGGACACGAGGTAGCCGACGAGGGGAAGGTGGTCGACGACGAGACGGTTTCGCTCCGCTTTTTCCACAGGACCCCTCTGACGATCACGGTGACCGCGAGACCGGAGGGCCAGTCCACCCCCACGGACGCCGTCCGACTGCGACCAGTTTGGGGTGATTTGTCCGTTTTGTATCGAAAACGCGAAAATCGATCACGGACCATCGGGTGGAGCAGGGGAAACGTTACGGGGTAGGGGCACCTGGTTCCGGTTCCTGCGGGTTGCTCGGCGCGTTGCCGAGGCCGCGCAGGACGTCGTCGGCCGTGGCCCTCGAGGCCTCGAGGTTGGCATCGGCGACGGCGCCGAAGATCTCCTCGCGCTTGATCTCGAGGTGCCGGGGCGCGTCGATGCCGATGCGGATGCCGTCGCCGCCTCGGCTCTCGAGGAACGTGATGACGATGTCGTCGCCGATCATGATCTTCTCGCCGGGCTTGCGGGTCAGGACGAGCATGGATCCCCTTCCGTGGGTGCGGTGTTCGGGCCCGGGACGTCACGAGGCGTTCCGGCCCGACGCGGCTCAGAGCACCGTCCGTGGCGCCGGCTCACCGTCCTTCCACCCTACGGGAAGGCCGAGGTCGTTCACGGTGTGTGCGGAGCGTGTCTCGCCGGCGCCGACGACGGCCAGGGCGTCCACCTCGAGCGAGGCCCGCACGTGGTCGACCCACGCGCTCGAGTCGTCCGCCTTGTGGCGCGCATCGACGACGAGCCACACCTGGTCGGCGCCGAGCGCGGCGGCGGCCTCGAGGTGCGGCAGGCCCGCAGCGGTGGACCCGAGCCCGCACGCGACGAGGACGGTCGTGCCCGACTCGACCGCGGCCGCCCGGGCCCGGGCGGCGTCCCAGCGGCCGGTCAGGTGCGGACGACCGGGCAGGTCGGCGGCGCCGGCGCCGTGCAGGTCGTAGGCGGCGCGCCCGGGGGTCGTCGACGCGTCGGCCATCATGGTCGCGACGTGACGGGCGGTGTCCTCGAGGCCGATGACGAGCACGAGGTCGCCGGGGGCCGCGAACAGCACCGGGACGGGCTCGACGGGCGGCTGCGCGCGCTGACGGTCGTCGCCGAGGCGCGCGAGCAGGTCGTACAGGCCCGCGGACTCGGTCGACACGGGGTCGACGGACCCGGTGGAGGGCGGCGGGGACGGGTCGGCCACCCCGAAGAGGACCGCGTCGAGGTCGTCGGCCTCGGCGTCGACGCTGCCATCGGGGCCGGAGCCGGGGTCGGGGCGCGGACCGGCGTTGACGTCGTCCTCGGCGCGGTCGGCACTGTCGAGCAGGGCCATGATGCCGGTGCGGTCCCCGAGGACGTGCAGGGCGGGCTGGATCGGCACGACGCGCGGCAGCCGGGTCTCGGCGACCTCGACGGTCACCTCGAGGTGGCGGCGGCCGAGGAACCCGGCGATGCCGGCGTCGAGGACCCGCTCGGCGCGCACGATCCGGGCGCCGTCACCGTAGAGGTGCATCGCCTCGCGGGCCAGCTCGTCGAGCGAGCGACCCTCAAGCAGGAACTGCTGAGCCAACGCGCACCACCCCGACGGTCTCGATGGTGACGTCGGCCGAGGTCACCTCGGCGTAGGACAGCACGGGCAGGCCGCGCGGCGCGGGTGGCAGGAGCCGGCGCAGGGCGGGCCGCAGCACCGGCGCGCAGACGAGGACCGCCGACCGGCCGGACGACTCGGCCGCCGCGACGGCCGAGCTGAGCGAGGCCAGGAC
>JAEWFB010000214.1 GCA_023389095.1 Actinomycetes bacterium | reverse complement strand
GGCCGGGCCCGCCTCGAACCAGTGCGCGACGAGGCCGAGGCTCGCGGCGACGACCGCGGCGGCCCCGACCCCCTGCCCGACCCGTGCGAGGACGAACACGAGGGTCCCACCGGCCAGGGCGGCGACGACGCTCGAGGCGGCGAGCACGAGCAGTCCGGCGACGAGGACGCGCCGACGACCCCGGTCGTCGGCGAGCGTGCCCGCCGTGAGCAGCGCCGCGCCGAGGCCGATGCCCATCGAGCTGAGGATCCACGTGCGACCGGCGAGGTCGGCGCCGAGGGTCGCGGCCACCGACCCGACGGTGGCGAGCGGCGCGGTGAAGGCCACGAGCGCGAGGACCGTGCCGACCGCCGCGAACGCGAGCGCCCGTCGCGGTTGCTCGGGCTGCGGTTGCTCGGGCTGCGGTTGCTCGGGCCGCTCGCCGGGTGGCGACGCGGTCGCCCGGGTCTGCGGGGGTGCAACGGCTCGGTCTCGCGTCATGACGTCCTCCAGGTCCGGCAGTTGGTCTGTTGAACAGACCACGGCGTATATTCATTCCGTGGCACTCGGCACGGACTACTCCGGACAGGACTGCTCGCTCGCGAAGGCCCTCGAGATCGTCGGCGAGCGCTGGTCGCTGCTCATCGTCCGCGACGCGTTCCTCGGAGTGAGCCGCTTCAGCGACTTCCGGCGTCGGCTCGACATCTCCAAGGCCGTGCTGACGCAGCGGCTCGGCGCCCTCGTCGCCGCGGGTGTCCTCGAGCGGCAGCCCCGGGGCGGTCACGACGCCTACGCCCTGACCGCGTCCGGCGAGGCCCTGTGGCCCGCCGTCCACGCGCTGATCCGCTGGGGCGACGCCACGACGTCACCGGGGGCCCCGCGTCGCCTCTTCCGGCACCTCACGTGCGATGCCGACCTCGACGCGTCCGGCCGCTGCCCCGCGTGCGGGTCGACGCCGCCGGCCCGCGAGCTCGAGACGCGGCCCGGCCCGGGAGCGAGCTCAGAACCGCCGACCAACCCGGTCTCGGCCCGGCTCCGGGCGCCGCACCGGCTCCTCACCCCGCTGCGCGGCTGAGGGTCCGTAACGCGGCCTTCACACCGATGCCCCACCATGGGGTGCGTGAACAGCCCGATCCCCCCGGGCGAGCCGCTCAGCCCGGAGCACGCCCGGCTCGCCTCCTCCCCCGGACACGACGCCCCGTGGCGGCTCTGGGGGCCCTACCTGTCCGGACGCCAGTGGGGCACGGTCCGCGAGGACTACTCCGCGGGCGGCAACGCCTGGTCGGAGTTCCCGTTCGACCAGGCGGTCTCGCGCGCCTACCGCTGGGGTGAGGACGGGCTCGGCGGGATCAGCGACCGGTTCGGCTTCCTCAACGTCGCCGTCGCGCTGTGGAACGGCAAGGACCCCATCCTCAAGGAGCGGCTCTTCGGGCTGACGAACGAGGAGGGCAACCACGGCGAGGACGCGAAGGAGTACTGGTGGGCCCTCGACGGGACCCCGACCCACTCGTGGATGCAGTGGCTCTACCGCTACCCGCAGGCCGAGTTCCCCTACGAGCAGCTGCGCCGTGAGAACCGCGAGCGCAGCCGTGACGAGCGCGAGTTCGAGCTCGGCGACACCGGCATCCTCGACGACAACCGCTTCTTCGACGTGACGATGACCTACGCGAAGGCCGGCCCCGACGACCTCTGCCTTCGCATCACCGCGACCAACCACGGTCCCGAGGCCGCGCCGCTGCACGTCCTGCCCACGATCTGGCTGCGCAACACGTGGGCCTGGGGCGTCGACGACCGGGTCACCGAGCTGCACGAGATCCGGCGCAACGGACGACCGCCACGCGGCTTCCGGGCCGCCGAGGTGACCCACGGCTTCCTCGGGCGGTACGTCCTCGCCGCGTCGGGCTCACCCACGGCGCTCTTCTGCGACAACGAGACCAACGCCGCGCACCTCTTCGGCGAGCAGGCCCACGCCAACCACTCGCTCTACCCCAAGGACGCCGTCAACCAGCGTGTCGTGCACGGGCGCAGCCAGGCGGTCAACCCCGCCGGCTACGGCAGCAAGTGCGCGTTCTGGTACCGCTGGGACTCGGTGGCACCCGGTGAGACCGTGAGCGTCGACCTGCGCCTCGCCACGGGCGACCCCGAGCTGCACTGGTTCGGCGAGGCGTTCGAGGAGGTCCTCGCCACCCGCTCGGCGGAGGCGGACGAGTTCTACGGCCACGTCATCGACGCGTCCCTCTCCGAGGCCGACCGGCACGTCGCGCGACGCGCCTACGCGGGCCTGCTCTGGGGCAAGCAGCTCTACCGCTACGACGTGCGGCAGTGGCTCGAGGGCGACCCCGAGGGCCCGCGCACCCCCGAGTCGCGCCAGCAGGGCCGCAACGAGCACTGGAAGCACCTCGCGCTCGCCGACGTCATCTCGATGCCGGACGAGTGGGAGTACCCGTGGTTCGCCGCGTGGGACCTCGCCTTCCACTGCCTGCCGCTCGCCCACGTCGACCCCGAGTTCGCCAAGGAGCAGCTGCTCCTCATGTGCCGCGAGTGGGCGATGGCCCCGAACGGCCAGCTGCCCGCGTACGAGTGGGAGTTCGGCGACGTCAACCCGCCGGTCCACGCGTGGGCCGCGTGGCACGTGTACCGCATCGACGGCTACCGCGACCGCGAGTTCCTCGTGCGCGTCTTCACCAAGCTGCTGCTCAACTTCTCCTGGTGGGTCAACCGCAAGGACGCCAACGGCTCCAACCTCTTCGAGGGCGGCTTCCTCGGGATGGACAACATCGGGCTGTTCAACCGGTCGGCCCCGCTGCCGCCCGGCTTCCGCCTCGAGCAGTCCGACGCGACGAGCTGGATGGCCTTCTACTGCCAGCAGATGCTGAAGATCGCCCTCGAGCTGGCCCGCACCGACAAGGCGTGGGACGACGTCGCGACGAAGTTCCTCGAGCACTTCCTGTCGATCGCCCAGGCCATGCGCCACTTCGGCTCGAGCGACAAGAGCCTGTGGCACGAGGAGGACGGCTTCTACTACGACGTCCTCGTGCAGCCCGACGGGCGCGCGCCGCACATGCGGGTGCGCTCGATGGTCGGGCTGCTGCCGATCCTCGGCGCCACCGAGATCCCCTCGTGGGTCGTCGAGGAGTGCCCCGACGTGACGAGCCGCTTCCAGTGGCTGCGGGAGCGACGCCCCGAGCTCGTCAAGCCGATGCTCGCCCGCGGTGACGGCAAGATGCTGCTCACCCTGGTGCCCCCGAAGCGGCTGCGGCGCATCCTCGAGCGGATGTTCGACACCGAGGAGTTCCTCTCCCCCTACGGGATCCGCTCGCTGTCGGCAGCGCAGCGCCAGGCGGTGACCGCCCGGGTCGGCAACGAGACGGTGTCGATCGAGTACGAGCCCGGCGAGTCGCGCACCGGCATGTTCGGCGGCAACTCCAACTGGCGGGGGCCGGTGTGGTTCCCCGTCAACGTGCTCCTCGCCGACAAGCTGCGCACGTACGGTCGCTACTTCGGGGACAACTTCACCATCGAGGTGCCCACCGGCTCGGGCAACTGGTGCACGCTCGACGAGGCGGCCGACGTCATCGACGGCGGGCTGACCGACCTCTTCCGACCCGTCGACGGCCGCCGTCCCGCCGACGGCAAGCGCATCGAGTCCACACCCGACCCGCTGTGGGCAGCGCACCCCACCTTCTCCGAGTACTTCGACGGCGACACCGGCGAGGGCCTCGGGGCCACGCACCAGACGGGCTGGACCGCCCTCGTGGCGCACCTGCTCAACCCGCGCCTGCCCCCGGACCCGCGGACGATGGGCTGGGCCTGACGCGTCCGGCGGGGTCGGGCGGCACCGCCCTGCTCCGGTAGCGTGAGCCCCCGTGACCGCCCCCATCACCGTCCGTGACATCACCGCAGCCGAGCACCTCGCTTGGCTGCGCACCCAGCCGTCCGCCAGCTTCCTGCAGACCCCGGCGTGGGGCGAGGTCAAGCGCGACTGGCGCCACGGTTCGGTCGGCTTCTTCGAGGGCGAGCAGATGGTGGGCGCGGCCCTCGTGCTCTACCGGTCGCTGCCCCGTATCGGGCGCTCGCTCGCGTACGTGCCCGAGGGACCCGTCATCGACTGGTCCTCGCCGCGTCTCGTCGAGCTGCTCCGGGCGCTGCGCGACCACCTCACGTCCAAGAAGGCGTTCGCCCTGCGCGTCGGGCCGCCGGTGCCGACCCACCGCTGGCGCCCCGACACCGTCAAGGCCGCGATCGCCGACGACGACGTGCGCCGCTACGACCAGGCCACGCCCGACGTCGTCGAGCCCGTCGGCACTGCCGTCGTCGCGCAGCTCGAGCGCCTCGGCTTCCGGCACCTCTCCCCCGAGGACGGTTTCGCCGCAGGCCAGCCCGAGTACGTGTTCCAGGTGCCGCTCGCCGGACGCACCGAGGCCGACGTGCTCGCGAGCATGAACCAGCTGTGGCGGCGCAACATCAAGAAGACCGCGAAGAACGGCGTCACGGTCCGCGTCGGCGACGCGTCCGACCTCGGTACGTTCCACCGCGTCTACGTCGAGACCGCCGAGCGTGACCGCTTCACGCCCCGCGGCCGCGAGTACTTCGAGCACATGTACGCCGTCATGTCGGCCGAGGACCCGGAGCGCATCCGCGTCTACCTCGCCGAGCACGAGGGTGACGTCCTCGCCGCCACGATCTGGATCCGCGTCGGCGAGCACGCCTGGTACTCCTACGGTGCCTCCACGGCCGCCAAGCGCGAGCTGCAGGGCTCCACCGCCATCCAGTGGCAGATGATCCGCGACTCCCTGGCCGCCGGCGCGACCGTCTACGACCTGCGCGGCATCACCAACACCGTCGCCGCCGACAACCCGCACATCGGCCTCATCCGGTTCAAGGTCGGCACGGGTGGCGAGGCCGTGCGCCTGGCCGGCGAGTGGGACCTTCCGCTGAATCCCTTGCTGTACAAGCTCTTCGACCTCTACATGAAGCGGCGGTGACCCCTCGTGTCCTTCGTGCTGCACGTCGACGGTGAGCGCTGGCGC
>JAEWFB010000183.1 GCA_023389095.1 Actinomycetes bacterium | reverse complement strand
GGGCTTCAACCGCAGCCCGCTCTACGCCGACGGCCTCGTGCTCGTGGGCGATGCCGGCGGCATGGTCAACCCGTTCAACGGCGAGGGCATCGACTACGCCCTCGAGGCCGCCCGCCTCGGCGCCGAGATCATCGCCCAGGCGCACGCGCGCCCCGACGACGCCGGTCGCGAGCGCGTCCTCGCGAGCTACGCCGCGGTCATGAAGGACGAGCTCGGTGGGTACTTCACCCTCGGTCGCTGGTTCGCCCACGCCATCGGCAACCCCGAGGTGATGCGCCTCGCGACGAAGTACGGCCTGCCGCGCACCAGGCTCATGCCGTTCCTGCTCAAGATCATGGCCAACCTCGCCGACCCGCGGGCCAAGGCCCCGAGCGACCGCCTCATCACCGCCCTCTCACGACTGGCGCCGGACGCATGAGCCACCCCGCTGCGGGGCGCCTTGTGACGCCGAGCACAATCGTTCCCGACGCCCCTAGGATGGGTGCGCCGCGCATCTGCCGTGACGCCCTCCTCGACGGACCTCCCGGTCACCGCGACCACCGCCCCGTCGACACGCACGACCGAAAGGCAAGTGACCTCGGATGAACTCGTACGTCCCGATCTTGTTCATGCTGGGTCTCGGCTTCGCGTTCGCGGCCCTGTCGGTGTTCACGTCGCTCGTCGTGGGCCCGAAGCGCTACAACCGCGCCAAGCTCGAGGCCTACGAGTGCGGCATCCAGCCCTCGCCGCATGCGGCCGGCGGCGGACGCGTGCCGATCAAGTACTACCTGACGGCGATGCTCTTCATCATCTTCGACATCGAGTCGATCTTCCTCTACCCGTTCGCGGTGGCCTTCAACAAGCTGGGCCTCTTCGCGCTGGTCGAGATGGTCCTGTTCATCCTCACGGTGTTCGTCGCGTACGCGTACGTGTGGCGCCGCGGCGGCCTCGAGTGGGACTGACCGCACGGTCGGTTCACCGGGGACGACAGCAGCAAGGTAAGGAGTAAGCAATGGGTCTGGAAGAGAAGCTGCCCGCAGGGTTCCTGCTCTCCACCGTCGAGGGCCTCGCCGGCTACATGCGCAAGGCCTCGATCTGGCCCGCGACGTTCGGCCTGGCCTGCTGCGCCATCGAGATGATGGCCGTCGGCACGCCCGACTACGACATCGCCCGGTTCGGCATGGAGCGCTTCTCGGCGACGCCGCGCCAGGCCGACCTCATGATCGTGGCCGGACGCGTCAGCCAGAAGATGGCCCCGGTCGTGCGCCAGGTGTACGACCAGATGCCCAACCCCAAGTGGGTCATCTCGATGGGCGTCTGCGCCAGCTCGGGCGGCATGTTCAACAACTACGCGATCGTCCAGGGCGTCGACCACGTCATCCCGGTCGACATCTACCTGCCCGGCTGCCCGCCGCGGCCGCAGATGCTGCTCAACGCGATCATCGAGCTGCACCACCAGATCGAGACCTCGCCGCTGGGCGTCAACCGCGAGGAGGCGGCCCGCGCCGCCGAGCAGGCCGCCCTGTCCGCCACCCCGACGCACCAGATGAAGGGGCTGCTCGCATGAGCGAGGAGAACAAGGACGGCGTCAACGCCGACACGACCAAGGACCAGACCTCCGGCATCACGCCCGGTGAGATCGAGCTGGCCCAGGAGGGCGGCGCGACCGGCCCGAAGGTCGTCGGCATGCGCCGGGGCATGTTCGGCCCGACGCAGGGCGCCGACACCACCGGCTACGGCGGCCTGCGCCGACCGATCCTCGTCGCCGGCGCGTCCGAGCGCCCGTACGGCGGCTACTTCGACGAGATCGCCGACAACCTCGAGCGTGGTCTCGTCGGCGGCAGCGCCTCCTACGGCGAGGCCGTCGCGAGCGTCGTCATCGACCGCGGCGAGATGACGATCCACGTGCGCCGCGAGCACCTGCTCGCCGTCGCGCGCGTGCTGCGCGACGACGCGTCGCTGCGCTTCGAGATCGTCACCGGCGTCTCCGGCGTGCACTACCCGAACCGCACCGGCGAGGAGCTGCACGCGGTCTACCACTTCCTGTCGATCACCCACGGCGGCAGGCGGATCCGCGTCGAGGTCTCGTGCCCCGACGACGACCGGCACATCCCGTCCATCGTCTCGGTGTACCCGGCCAACGACTGGCACGAGCGCGAGACGTGGGACATGTTCGGGATCGAGTTCGACGGCCACCCGGCCCTGACCCGCATCCTCATGCCCGACGACTGGCCGGGCCACCCCCAGCGCAAGGACTACCCCCTCGGCGGCATCCCCGTCGAGTACAAGGGCGCCACAGTCCCGCCGCCGGACCAGCGGAGGTCGTACAACTGATGAGCACGCACACCGAGTTCACCCAGACCGAGGTGCCCGACGAGGGCGCCAACGACGTCTACGCGACGTCGGTCGCCGACGAGCAGGCCGCCGAGGGCGCCCACGTCTTCAACGCCGCGGGCGGTGACTGGAACGACCTCGTCGACGAGGCCACCTCGCTCGGCGAGGAGCGCATCGTCGTCAACATGGGGCCGCAGCACCCGTCGACGCACGGCGTGCTCCGCCTGATCCTCGAGATCGACGGCGAGACGGTCACCGAGGCCCGCGCGGGCATCGGCTACCTGCACACCGGCATCGAGAAGAACATGGAGTACCGCACCTGGGTGCAGGGCGTCACGTTCTGCACGCGCATGGACTACCTGACGTCCATGTTCCAGGAGGCCGCGTACTGCCTCGCGATGGAGAAGCTGCTCGGCATCACCGACCAGATCCCCGAGCGCGCCAACGTCATCCGCGTGCTCATGATGGAGCTGTCGCGGATCAACTCCCACACCGTGTGCCTCGGCACCGGCGGCATGGAGATGGGCGCGACGACCGTCATGACCATCGCGTTCCGCGAGCGCGAGCGCGTCCTGCGCATCTTCGAGATGGTCACCGGCCTGCGGATGAACAACGCCTACATCCGCCCCGGCGGCGTCGCCCAGGACCTCCCGCCCGGCGCCATCGACGCGCTGCGCGAGATGGTCCCGCAGGTGCGTCGCGGCCTCGGCGAGCTCGAGGCCCTGATGAACGAGAACCCGATCCTCAAGGGCCGCACCGTCGACGTCGGCGTGCTCGACCTCGCCGGCTGCATGGCCCTCGGCATCACCGGTCCGGTGCTGCGCTCGACGGGCCTGCCGCACGACCTGCGCAAGCTCGACCCGTACTGCGGCTACGAGACGTACGACTTCGACGTCATCACCCGCACGAGCCAGGACGCCTACGGCCGACTCCGGATCCGCATCGACGAGATGTACGAGTCGCTCAAGATCGTCGAGCAGTGCATCGACCGGCTCCAGGAGAACGAGGGTCCGGTCATGGTCGAGGACAAGAAGATCGCGTGGCCGGCGCAGCTCGCGCTCGGCAGCGACGGCCTGGGCAACAGCCTCGACCACATCCGCGAGATCATGGGCACCTCGATGGAGTCCCTGATCCACCACTTCAAGCTCGTCACCGAGGGCTTCCGGGTGCCGCCGGGACAGGCCTACCAGGCCATCGAGTCGCCCAAGGGCGAGCTCGGCTGCCACCTCGTCTCCGAGGGCGGCACGCGTCCGTACCGCGCGCACTTCCGCGACCCGAGCTTCAACAACCTGCAGGCCGTGGCCGCCATGTGCGAGGGCAGCCAGATCGCCGACGTCATCGTCGCCGTGGCCTCGATCGACCCCGTCATGGGAGGTGTGGACCGCTGATGGCCGGTCACGACGCATCCGGGCACCTGAAGGTCAGCCCCGAGTCCAAGGCGCCCTACGAGGCCGACGTCCTCGAGCGGCTGCGCGCCGACGCCGCCGAGGTGATCGGCCGCTACCCGCAGAAGCGCTCGGCCCTGCTGCCGCTGCTGCACCTCGTGCAGTCGGTCGACGGCTACGTCACCGGCCGCGGCGTCACCTTCTGCGCCGAGGTCCTCGACCTCACCGAGGCCGAGGTCAGCGGCGTCGCGACGTTCTACACGC